>CALVPW010000035.1 GCA_944354085.1 uncultured Clostridia bacterium
CCCCTCCCCACTGCGGCGGTAACTCCCCGTGAACGGATCGCTGCCCAGATAGACGGGTCTTTGCCGCGGCGGCGCGGGAGGAACGGAGATCGTGACGATGCGCTTCCCGTCGACGATATGTCCTTCCACGTCCTGCGGACGCACGACGACGGCGCTCACCTTTCCCCCGTCCTGCACCGTCTCCCAAAATTCTTCGATGAGTTTTTCGGGTGCGGGAAGATCGACGGGGCGCAGGGAATGGTCGGGCAGTTCCTCCACTCCCAAAAGGATGATCCCGCCCGACGTATTGGCAAAGGCGGAATACGTTTCCCAAACGCTGCGCGGAAAGCCGCCGAGCGCAAGTTTGGCTTCGAGACGGTTGTTCTCGCGATATTCCTGAAGGTGGCTGAGATCGATCATGCTTCGTCCTCCTCTTCACCGCGCGCGGCGGACGCGCAGCGCGCGCACGAGATACCACACCGCCATGCAAAATGCGATCGCCGAGACGAAGCCGATGCCGTCCACGCCGACGTCCCCCATCGCGCAGGTGCGCCCCGCGACGAACGACTGATGCCACTCGTCGAGACAGGCATACACAAAACACACCGCGGTCGCACAGCCCGCGGCGGAAACGGGACGCCACGCCCCGACGGCAGGGAGCGGAAGCGCCGCGCAAAAGAGCAACGTGCCCGCGCCGAGCAGCACGTACAAAAAAATGTGCGCCAATTTTCTTACGTTGAACCCCAAAAAGACGGGAACGGATGCGACGGGCGTTCCCGCGGGGACTTCGATCCCCAAAAGCTCGGTCACCCATACGCCGACCGCATTGCTCTGCGCCGAAGACGAACCGCCCGCCTGATGTGAAAACCAAAAGATGAGCGCCATCGCAGCGAGCATGGGCAGCGACGAAAGCGCCAAAAGATAGCCTTTACGCGTTTTTTCCTTGCGTGACACCATAGCCCTCCCCTTTTCTGTTCCATTATACCACGGGAAGGCAGCTTTTGCAACAGGGAGATCCTGCCGTAAACCGACAAAAATCCCGAAAAGCGCCTTGCCTTTTTTGCAGCCGTGTGATACAATAACCACGATCTTTTTGACGGAGCACGCTTATGCAGTCCTTAAAAGAACTCTACAAGATCGGGCGCGGGCCTTCGAGCTCGCATACCATCGGGCCCGAACGCGCGGCAAAGCTCATGCTTGCGCGCTATCCGCATGCCGACCGCTTCCGCGCGACCCTGTTCGGCTCGCTCGCCCTGACGGGGAAGGGGCACAACACGGACATGGTCCTGAAAAAGACCTTTGCGCCGCGGGCGTGCGACGTCGTATTCGACAGGGATACCCCCACGCCCGTGCATCCCAACACGCTGGACATCGCGGCGTACGAGGGCGAAAAGCTGTGCGCGGCGCTCCGCTTTTACAGCGTGGGCGGCGGGACCATCCGCATCGAGGGCGAGCCCGAAGAGAACGCGGGCATCGACGACCGCGTGTATCCCCTCTCCACCTTCGACGATATCTCCGCATACTGCAAAAAGCACAATATCCGCCTGTGGCAATACGTAAGGGAATGCGAAGGCGAGGCGGTCTTTGCCTATCTGGAAGAGATCTGGCAGCAGATGAAAGCCTCCATCCACGAAGGACTGACGACAACGGGCGTGCTCCCGGGGTGCCTCGGCACCCAAAGGCGGGCGCAGCATCTTTTTAACCAGCGGCATATCGACGAATCGGCGCAGACGAAGGAAAACAGGCTCGTATGTTCGTACGCGTTCGCGGTGAGCGAACAGAACGCGGCGGGCGGCACCATCGTGACCGCGCCCACCTGCGGGAGCTGCGGCGTGCTGCCGAGCGTACTGTATTACATGCAGGACACGCGCGGTTTTTCCGACGAAGCGATCGTCCGCGCCCTTGCGGCGGGCGGCGTCATCGGCAACGTCATCAAAAAGAACGCCTCCATCAGCGGTGCGGAATGCGGCTGTCAGGCAGAGATCGGTTCCGCCTGTTCGATGGCGGCGGGCGCGCTCGCCGAACTCTTTGAGATGGGGCTCGACCAGATCGACGCGGCGGCGGAGATCGCCATGGAGCACCATTTGGGGCTCACCTGCGACCCCATCGCGGGGCTCGTGCAGATCCCCTGCATCGAACGCAACGCCGTGGCGGCGATGCGCGCCATCAACGCGCTCAGCCTTGCAAACTTCCTTGCCGATTCACGCAAAATCGGGTTCGACCTCATCGTGAAGACCATGTATAACACGGGACGCGACCTTTTGAACAACTACCGCGAAACGTCGTCGGGCGGATTGGCAAAGTACTACCCCGTAGACAAACTGCATTTTGAATGACGCACCAAATACGATGAGGGGCGCCCGGCCAAACAGCCGAGCGCCCCTTCGTTTCGTCATTCGAACTGCGCGGAATAGATCTCCTTGTAAAACCCGCCGCGCGCCAAAAGCGCGGCGTGCGTCCCCCGTTCCACCACGTCGCCGTCTTTGACGACGAGGATGAGATCCGCCCCCACGACGGTGGTGAGGCGGTGGGCGATGATAAAACTCGTCCTGCCTTGGGTGAGTTTCGCCATCGCGTCGCGGATGAGAAGCTCGGTGCGGGTATCCACGTTGCTCGTCGCCTCGTCAAGGATGAGCATCTTTGCGGGCGAAAGCATGGCGCGGGCAATGGTGATGAGCTGGCGCTGCCCCTTGGAAAGGTTGACGCCGCCGTCGGTCACGGGCGTATCGTACCCCGCAGGGAGCATGTGCACAAAGTCGGATACGTGCGCCGCCTTTGCCGCCGCCATGACCTCCTCGTACGAAGCCCCCTCCTTGCCGTAGGCGATGTTCTCGTATACGGTGCCCTCGAACAGCCACGTATCCTGCAAGACCATCGTGAACGCCGCGCGCAGGCTCTTGCGGGTATACTGCCCGATGGGCACGCCGTCCAAAAGGATCTCGCCCGCCTGCGGATCGTAAAAGCGCATCATGAGATTGACGAGCGTCGTCTTGCCCGCGCCCGTCGGCCCCACGATGGCGACCGTCTGCCCGGGCGAAACGGAAAACGAAAGGTCGCGGATGACCTCCGTCTCGCCGTCGTACGAAAAACGCACGTGTTCGAAGGCGACGGCGCCCTGCACCGCACGCAGCGTGCGGGCGGAAGGGTCGTCGGCGCGCTCTTCGGGCGCGTCCATCAGGCGGAACACGCGTTCCGCCGCGGCAAGTGCCGACTGGATCTCCCCCATGATATTCGCGTACTCGTTGATGGGCCCCGAAAAACGGCGGGAATAGAGCAGGAAGGAGGAGATGTTCCCCAGCGACACGATCCCGTAGAGGTACAAAAACGCGCCCGCCGTGCTGATGAGCACCATCCCCAGATTGTTGACGAAGTTGACGGCGGGCCCGATGAGGCTCCCATAGTAATCGGCGGCGTAATAAGCGTCCACCGCCTCGGTATTGCGCGCGCGGAATTTTTGGGTGACGGGCGCCTCCCTGCCGTACGCCTTGATGGTCTTGATGCCCGAGAGCATCTCCTCCGAAAAGCCGTTGAGTTCGGCAAGTTTTGCCGAGCGTTTGCGGAAAAGCGGGCGCACCGTACGGCTGCGCACCACCGTGACGACGACGGCGACGGGCACCGTGACGAGCAGCACGGGCAGCATGACGGGCGCGGTCGCCGCCATGCCGACGAATGCGCCGACGACGGTCACCACGCTCGTTGCCGCCTGCAGGATATCGTTGGAAAGAGAGGCGTTCACCGTATCGATATCGTACGAGATGCGGTTGATGAGATCGCCTGCCTGCATGCGATCCGTCACGGCGACGGGCAGGCGCAGGATCTTATCGAACACGTCTTGGCGCATGCTCTTGACGATGCTTTGGCTGAGGCGGATCATGAGCACGGTCAAAAGATAGGCGAATGCCGAGGAGAGCACGTAAAAGCCCGCCATCCAGATGCAATAACGCTGTACCGCGGCAAGATCGACCGCGTCGGCGGCGATCGCATCGATCGCAAGTCCCGAGAGCCACGGTCCGATCAGGGCGAACAGATTGCTCGCGAGCATCAGCAAAAACGCCGCCGCAACCTTGCATTTGTGCAGCAAAAAGTACTTCATGAGGCGCGCGAGCACCGCCCTGCGCCCGCCCTTTTTTACGCGGTCGCCCGTCATGGCGCTTTCACTGATCGCAGCCATCTTCCCCTCCTTCCGCCCCGTGCTGCGAGGCGTAGATGCGGCGGTAGACATCGCAGGTGCGCATGAGGGCGGCGTCGTCGCCGAACCCCACGGCGCGCCCGCCGTCCAGAACGAGGATACGGTCGGCAAAGCGCACCGAACTGATGCGTTGGGCGATCATCACCACCGTGCAGTCTTTGAGATGCGTGAGAAGCGTTTGCCGAAGCGCCGCGTCCGTCCGATAGTCGAGCGCGCTCGACGAATCGTCCAGAACGAGGATCTCGGGCGAGCCCGCCAGCGCGCGGGCAATGAGAAGACGCTGCTTTTGCCCGCCGCTGTAATTGGCGCCCCGCCCCGTGAGCATCCCGTCGTAGCCGTCGTGCGCGCGGATGAAATCGTCGGCTTTGGCGTATTTTGCGGCGCGTTCGATCTCCTCCTCGCAGAGCCCGCGTTCAAAGTCGATGTTCTCCCTGACGCTTGCCGCCATAAAAAAGTCGCTCTGGAAGACGACGCCGAATTTTTTGCGGAACGCTTGGTTTTCGTAGGCGCGGACGTCCTTGCCGCAGAGCAGCACCCGCCCCGCGTCCGCATCATAAAAACGCAGCAAAAGCGCTACCAGCGTGCTTTTTCCGCTGCCCGTTGCGCCGATGATCCCCAAAGACTGTCCCTTTTTTAAGGAGAAGGAGACGTTTTTGAGGGCGGGCGCGCCGCCGTACGAAAAACTCACGTTTTCAAAGCGGATGACCTCCGCCGCGTCCCCTTCCTCCGTCCCTTCGACGGGCAGAAGATCGCACGGGAGCGCCAAAATATCGGCAATGCGCTTTGCCGACGCGCCGCCCCGCGTGAGCACGACGAAGATGCGGCTCACCGAGATGACGGCGTTCAGGATGATGGAAAAATAGGAGGTAAAGGCGATGATATCCCCCGGCATGGCGTTGCCGCCCGCCACGCGGTACGCCCCCACGAGGACGACCGCCGCCATCCCGAGATTGAGCACGGCGTTCATCAGCGGGTTCGTGACGCCCATCGTCATGCCCGCCTTGCTCTCTGCGGACGAGACGCGCGCGTTGACGGCGGCAAAGGACGCGCTCTCATACTCCCCTTTGGAGAGCGCTTTGATGACGCGGATGCCCGTATGATCGTCGCGCACCTTGCGCACCATGCTGTCCGCCGCCCGCTGCAAGCGGGTGTACAGCCCCACGCCCTTCCGCGTGACGAGCACGACGATGAGCGCCAGAACGGGCACGGAGACGAGCAGCACGAGCGCGAGGACGGCGTCCACCGCAAAGGTGAGCGCCACGCCTCCCACCAAAAGGATGGGCGCGCGCACGCCGAGGCGCTGCATCATGCCGATCATGTTGTGCACGTTATAGGTATCCGACGAAAGGCGGGAGACGAGAGACGGGAGCGTCGCCTCGTCCACCTGCCGCGCCGAGAGCGAGAGCGTCTTTTCAAAGAGGTCGGCGCGGATGCGCTCCGTCGTATCCCGCGCGACTTTGGACGCCATGCGGTTGGCTTTGACGTTCCCGACGAGCGCGACGACCGCCGCAAGCAGCATCGCCCCGCCCCACAAAGAGAGGGCGAGGACGCTGCCCGTGGGCACGACGTCGTCGATCATGTACGACATGATGAGCGGGAGCACGAGCTCCGCCACCGTCCCGAGCGCCTTGATCAAAAACCCCAGCGCCATCCGCCATTTATAGGGCGCGAGGTAGGCAAGGATGCGTTTCACGTTCCCTCCTCACAGGCTGCAAGCGCCGCCGCGGCATTCTCCGCCAGCCGTTCGAGCGCGCGGGAGAGCGCAGCCGCCTCCTCCGCCGAAAACCCTTGGGTGATCTGCGCCGCCCACGCCGCGCGCACCCTGCGGATGACGGGGAGCGCAGAAAGCGCCTTTTGCGTGGGATACACCAAAAGATTGCGCTTATCCGCGGGATCGGGCTCGCGCGAGACGAACCCCTTCTCTTCGAGCGAGCAGATCTGCCGCGCCACGTTGCTCTTGTGTACGAAAATACGCTTTGCGATCCCCTCCTGCGTGATGCCGGGGCATTCGCACACGGCAACGAGATAGGAGTCCTGATACATGCCGATGCCGAGCGGCTCGTACTGCTTCATCCTGTACAGGCAGGCGCACCGCCACACCTGCGTGAGATGCTTCATGACGTTTTCCATACGTCCTCCTTTTGTTGCGTACGCAATCGTTGCATACGCAACTATATGATAGCACGCCGCCCCGTCCCTGTCAAGCGCTGCGGCATAAAAAATGCGGGGGAAGCCCCCGCACCTTACCCTATCTTACACGATGCCCGCGCCGTGGAGCACGTCCGCAAGGCGGGCGAGCGTTTGCGGCGGGAGCGTTTCCCCCCGTGCCATGTCTGCGATGCCCGCCTTGCAAAGCACCTCCCCGGCTTGCGCGCGGGAAAGGCGGAAACAGTTCATGAGATTGTTTTCCAGCGTTTTGCGGCGGCTCAAAAAAGCGCAGCGCACGACGGCGCGGTACGCCGCCTTGCTCAGAACGGGGATGCGCCCCTCGCAAAAATCGATGCGCACCACCGCCGAGTCGACGTTGGGGCGGGGGAAGAACATCGTCCGCGGCACCTTCCGCGTGACGACCGCCTCCCCTTTGAGCGCGATGGCTGCCGTCACGGCGCCGTACGCGGGCGTGCCCGCCTGCGCGCAGAAGCGCTCCGCGACTTCCTCCTGCACCATCACGGTCACGCCGTCGCAAAGCGCCGCCTCCTCCAAAAAGCGCATCAAAACGGGCGTCGTCACATAATAAGGCAGGTTGGCGACGACGCGGTATCTTCCCAGCTCCCGTTCGAGCGCGGCAAGATTTGTCTTCAAAAAGTCGCCGAAGATGACTTCGACGTTCTCGCAGCCCGAAAGCGTTTCGGCGAGCACGGGACGAAGGGAGCGGTCGATCTCCATCGCCACCACCTTTTTGGCGGCTTTGGAGAGCGCGCGCGTGAGCGCGCCCGCGCCCGCGCCGATCTCCAGAACCGTCGTCTCCGCGTCCACGCCGCCGTCGCGCACGATGGCGGCGAGCAGGTTCTCGTCCGTCAAAAAGTTCTGCCCGAACTGCTTTTTGAAGGAAAACCCGTGTTTGATAAGAATTTCTTTGATCTCCATATGCCTTCCGTATAGATGCCCGTATATTGCGCAAAGTAAGCGGGAGGGAACCTCCTCCTTACCAACGAAAAAGAGGGAGCCGCTGCGCGTGGCTCCCTTTTTTTAATCGATCATCGGGCGCACGTGCAGCGGGATGCCGACGCGCTCCGCCACCGTACGGCACGCCATGATCTCCTCGGCGCCGATGCAGTCCACCACCGAAAACCAGCAGTTGAGCCCCTGCGCCTTGCATGCGCGGGCGAAAAAGAGCATGGAATCGAACGCCATCTCGGGATAGATGGGATTGCACAGCTTTTCGTAGCGGTGCGAAGAGGACGCGTTGAGCGAGATGTTGATGCCGTCCAGCTTCCCGACGAGTTCGGGCGCGATGTCCCGCTGGTTGATGATGGAGCCGTGCCCGTTGGTGTTGAGGCGGGTCTTCCCGCCGTGCGCATGCACCCAGTCGCAGACGGCAAGCATCACGTCGAGCCTGTACGTCGGCTCGCCGAAGCCGCAAAAGACGACCTCGGTATACCGCGTGGGATCGCCGATGCCCGCCTCCACCTGTTCGGCGGTGGGCTCCCCCTCTTTGAGCCACAGATCGTAGCCCTCGAAGGTCTGTTTGCCGTTGCGCACGCAGAACGTGCAGCGGTTGGTGCAGCGGTTGGTGAGATTGACGTAACAGTTGTTTCCGATCACGTAAGTATAAGTATCCATATTTTACCCTATTTTGGCAAATAGCCGTTTTGCGTTCTGTAAAATGTTCGCCGCGAGCGCCTCCTCCGTCTTGCCGCGCAGCCGCGCGAGCGCCGCCACGATGACGGGGATGTTCGCGGGCGTGTTCTTCTCCCCGCGGAAGGGGGAAAGGTAGGGGCTGTCCGTTTCGGACAAAATGCGGTCGGCGGGGCAGGCACGCACGCTCTCCCACACTTTTTTTGCGTTCTTGAAGCACGCCACGCCGCCGAACGAAAAGTACGCGCCCAGCGCCGCAAAGGCGGGGAGCATCTCGGCACCCTGCGAATAGCAGTGCAGCAAAAAGCCCTGTTTGAGATGCGCGCGCATATCGGGGAGGAGCGCGAGCATATCGGCGGCGCAGTCGCGGGCGTGGATCTGCAAAGGAAGATCGGCTTCCTCGGCGAGTTCGATCTGACGGATGAACACCGCCTTCTGCACCGCGCGGGCGGGCGCGGGATAGTGATAGTCGAGCCCCGCCTCCCCCACCGCCACGCACTTGGGGTGTGAAAAGAGCGCCCGAAGCGCATCCGCCGTCCCGTCCGAAAAACAAGCCGCATCCGAAGGATGTATCCCCGCGGTGAAGTATGCGCCGTCGTGCGATGCGGCAAAGTCGCGGTGGGCAATGCTGTGCGCGAGGGTATCCCCCGCCAGCACGACCGTCGTGACGGACGCGGCGCGGATACGCTCCCATTCCGCGGGAAGATCGTACCCTTCGTCGGCAAAATGCGCGTGGATATCGAGGAAGTTCATCGAATGCAGGCGCCGCTTTCCACCGCACGCTCGGGCGAAAGCAGGCTGAGCGCCCCCTTCTCGTCCTCGGCACACAGCACCATGCCTTCGGAGAGCACGCCGCACAGTTTGACGGGCTTCAAGTTGGTGACGAGCACCACCTTTTTGCCCACCATCTCCTCGGGCGTGTACCATTTGGCGATGCCCGAAACGACAGAGCGCACCTCGCTCCCCACGCGGATGGTCTCGTGCAGCAACTTGGAAGAGCCCTTCACCTTTTCGCAGGCGACGACCTCGCCCACTTTGAGCTCGATCTTATCGAAATCGTCGATGGAGATGCACGGCGTTTGTGCTGCGGCTGGCGCGGGCGCGTTCTCGCGCTCGTATTCCGCCTGCTGCTTGGCGCGGATCTCTTCTGCCGTTTTGAGGACGGCGTCGCGGTCGAACCGCGCAAAGAGCGCCTCGTCCTCTTCTGCCGCGCGGCTGCCGCTCGGATACACGCCGAAGCGCTCCGTCTCGTCCAGCGTCTTTAAGCGCGTATCAAAGTACGATGCGATCTTTTCCGCCGTGGCGGGCAGGAAGGGATACATTAGGCTCGCGCCCGAAAGAATGCTCTCCGCAAGGTTGTACAATACGGTGGAAAGGCGCTCTTTTTTGCTCTCGTCCTTGCAGAGCACCCAGGGCATGGTCTCGTCGATATACTTGTTGGCGCGGCGGAACACGGTAAACAGCTCGGTGAGCGCATCCGCGACATGGTAGCTCTCCATGCACGCTTCCACCTTTTTGCGCGCCCCCGTGACCACGGCTTTGAGCTCGTCGTCGACGGGCTCCGCGGCACCCATGTCCGCGAACACCCCGCCGCAATACTTCCGCGCCATGGCGAGCGTGCGCTTGACGAGGTTGCCGAGCGTATTGGCAAGATCGGAGTTGATGCGCTCCACCATGAGTTCCCACGTGATGGTGCCGTCGCCCTCGTAAGGCATCTCGTGCAGCACGAAGTAGCGCACCGCGTCCACGCCGAACACCGAAGCAAGGTCGTCGGCATACAGCACGTTGCCGCGCGATTTGCTCATCTTTTCGCCGCCCTGCAGCAGCCACGGGTGCGCGAACACGTGATCGGGCAGCGGCTCGCCGAGCGCCATCAAAAAGATGGGCCAATAGATGGTATGAAAGCGGGCGATATCCTTGCCGATGACGTGCAGCGTCTCGCCGTCCCGCCAATATTTTTGATAGAGCGGTCCGCTCTTGCCGTCGGGATCGAAGCCGAGCCCCGTGATATAGTTGGTGAGCGCATCCAGCCACACGTACACGACGTGCTTTTCGTCAAAATCGACGGGGATGCCCCACTTGAAGGTCGAGCGCGAAACGCAAAGATCTTGCAGCCCCTTCTTTAAGAAGTTGTTCATCATCTCGTTCTTGCGCGAGACGGGGCGGATAAAATCGGGATGGCTCTCGATGTGTTTGATGAGCGCGTCGGCGTACTTGCCCATGCGGAAAAAGTACGCCTCTTCCTTGGCTTTTTTGACTTCCCTGCCGCAGTCGGGGCACTTCCCGTCCACGAGCTGGCTCTCCGTCCAAAAACTTTCGCAGGGGGTGCAGTACCAGCCTTCGTACTCCCCTTTGTAGATATCGCCCTGTTCGTAAAAACGGCGGAAGAGCTTTTGCACCGTCTTTACATGGTCTTCGTCCGTCGTGCGGATGAACTTATCGTACGAGGTATTCACGCCGTCCCACACCGTGCGGATGACGTTGGCGACGCCGTCGACGTACGCCTTGGGGCTGACGTGCGCCGCGGCGGCTTTCTCTTCGATCTTCTCGCCGTGCTCGTCGGTGCCCGTCTGGAAACGGACGTCGTAGCCCTGCGCGCGTTTGAAGCGGACGATGGCGTCGGTGAGGATCGCCTCGTACGTATTTCCGATGTGCGGCTTGCCCGAGGTATAGGCGATCGCCGTTGTAACATAATAAGGTTTTTTCATACCGTTGTCCTGTACAAATTTTCGTTCACGGTTATTATACTTCATTTGTGCCGAAAAGTAAACTTATTTTGCACGGCGCATCTCCCATTCGGGACGCAAGATCGCGCGCACGACGAGATCGACCCGCTCGCCCGTATTGAGCAGGCGGTGCGCGGCGCGCAGCACGCCCTCTTTTTGAAAGCCGCACTTCTCCATGACCCTGCCCGAAGCCGTGTTCTCCGCGGCGTGCCTCGCCTCGATACGGTAAAATCCGACTTCCTCGAAAAGATATCCCGCGACGCGGGCGAGCGCCTCCGTCATCACCCCTCTGCCCCACAGCGCGCGCGAAAGGCAGTATCCCACCGCCGCGCTCTCCGCACGCGTATCCGACGCCACGACGGAGATGTCCCCTACGGCTTCGCCGCTCTCTTTCCATACGATCGCCCAGTGATAGGTCTCGGGCGAGCGCGCTTCCGCTTCCCACAGGGCAAGCAGTTCGCGCGTGAACGAGAGGTCGGGATGCGGCGCCCACGTGAGGAACCGCGTGACGATAGGATCGCTCATCCAATTTGCAAACGCCTGCTGCGCGTCCGCCGCGCGAAAAGGGCGCAGGACAAGGCGCCGCCTCTCCAAAATTTTACTGCCGAGATGTTCCATATCGATCCCTCCTTGCAAAAGAAAAAACCCGCCGATGCGGCGGGTCGCTGTACGAAAAAATACACGACGGATCACCGCATTTGTCTCACAAATACGGGCGCGCGCATGGTATCGGCGTTGAAAAAGTTCTTGTTCATGCTCTAAGTATACCACCGCGTGCGGGAGGCTGTCAAGCGCAGGCGGACGGTTTTCGCGGCGGGATGCGGATATTCAGACAAATTTATGCATAAAATGCCATGTGAACTTTGTTTTTACCGCCGTGTTCCTCGCCGCAGCGGCGGTCTTTCTCGTCTCCGATCCCGAAGGATTTTTGCCCGCGCTCCTCGCCGGCGGACAGAAGGCGGCTGCGCTCTCCATGACGCTGCTTGCCTCGTACTGCGTATGGCTGGGATTTTTTAAGGTGCTGGAAAAGAGCGGGCTGGCGGAAAAGCTCGCGCGGCTTTTTCGCCGTCCTTTGAAAAAGCTCTTCCGTTCCGACGACGAAGAGGCGCTCTCGCTCGCGAGCCAGAACATTGCGGCGAACATGCTCGGGCTCCCGGGCGCGCCCACGCCGCTCGGCGTCCGCGCGACGCAAAAATTCCTTGCCGCCAAAAATACATATGCCGCCGATATGCTGTTCGTGCTCGGCGCCACGAGCATGCAGCTTTTGCCCACCACCGTGATCGCCCTGCGCGCGGCGGCGGGGGCGGCGTCGCCCGCCGATATCCTGCTGCCCACCCTGCTCGCGACCTTGTTCTCCACCCTGACGGGCGCTGCGCTCACCGCGCTCACGCAAAAACGATGAGATACGCGGCGCTCCTTCTTCCCGCGCTGTTTTTGGCGCTCTTTTTGTATGCCGCCATCAGGCGGGTGCGCCTTTATGACTGCTTCACCGCAGGCGTGAAGGAGGCCGTCCCCCTCGCGCTCTCCCTCTTCCCCTATCTCGCCGCCATCCTCATGCTGAGCGAGCTGTTCGAACGAAGCGGGCTCTCCGCCGCCCTCATCCGCGCGCTCGCGCCCCTCTTTTCCTGTTTGGGGATCCCGAAAGAGATCGCGGGGCTCGTTCTCGTCAAGCCATTCTCGGGCAGCGGCGCCACGGCGCTTTTGAGCGAGATCTTTTCTGCGTACGGCGCGGAAAGTTACATCGCCCGCTGTGCCGCCGTCGTGTACGGTTCGAGCGAAACAGTCTTTTACCTTTCCGCCGTTTATTTTGCGGGCAGCAAAAAAAATCCCGCAAAGCCCGTTGTTATTTCCTTAATATCAAACTTTTTCAGCACGATCTTGGGGTGTCTCTTGTGCAAAATCATGTAAAACGAGGCGTCTCTTAAAAAATTTTTCAAAAATCGGCAATTTTCGTGATCTGTTTGATGTGAGAACTGAAAAAAACGCTCACAAAAAAATTTTTTTATTTTTTTCGACAAAAGATTTTACTTTTTACGAAACGCCCGCTATAATGAAGGTACAAAAACAAAGCAGGCAGCTGCTTTCCCAAACATCGCTCATCATTTTCCCCCTTATCATATAGTAAAACCCCTCGGAACGCGAGTTTCGGGGGGTTTTACTTTGCCAGCCATTACCCTTGGCGCCCACCTTGGGGGGCTGGCGCGAGGAGCATGGCGACGAGCGACTCTCGGCACCCTCCTCGGAGGGAGCTGTCGAGCGCGAGCGAGACTGAGGCACTCCCACCGTCTGCGCGGCGATGCCGCGCAGCCACCTCCCCCAAAGAGGGAGGCGAGAACTCCCACCGCCCCTTACGGGGCACCTCCCTCAAAGAGGAAGGCAAGAACTGCCACCGCCCCTTACGGGACACCTCCCTCAAAGAGGGAGGCGAGAGCTTCTGCCGCGCTTGCAGAGCGCAAAAAATCGAACGGCGGCGAAAATCCTTCCCGCAAAAACTTGCAAATGCAAAATGGGGATGCTATAATAACGATATGCTTACAGAAGCTTTTCCGCGTTTGAGAGAAGTGCGCGCGCTCGCGGCCGCGCAGGCGTTTTTCCGATCGGGTTGGTTCGCAACCGTCGCCACGCTCCTGATGGCGTGCTCGGAGATCTTCGCCATCGAGATCGCCGTCATCTATTGCTACCTCGCATTCGGGCTCCTCATCTTCCTCGTCTGCGACGATATGCTCCCCATCGTTCCCATGGTGTGCTGCGGCTATATGCTCTTTTCGGCGCAGAACAACCCCGGGAAATTCCCCGACGCGCTCTTCGGGCAGCCGAGCGGGATGCTGGCGCTCTTTTACGCCATCATCCTCATCGTCATCCTGCTCGTCGGCAGGCTCGTCTCCATGCTCATGGAAGGAGAAAAACACGGCGCGCCCAAACTCACCCTCGGCTTTTTGCTGCTCGGCGCGGCGTATCTTTTGGGCGGGCTCTTCTCCCCCTATTACGACGGGAAGACCGTGCTCATGGGTTTTGTGCAGATCGCTTCGCTGTGCGGGTTCTACTTCTACTTTTATTATACCGTCCGTTGGGACAAGGTCCCCGCGCACTATCTGCCCATGATCGTTTCCATCATCGGCGTGGGGATGCTCGCGGAGATCGTCGGCATGTATTTTAACGAGGGCGTCGTCAAAGAGGACGGCACGATCAACCGCGTGGGGCTGTACACGGGCTGGGGCATCTACAACAACGTGGGCTGCGTGATGGCGATGATCATGCCCGCTCCCGTCTATTTCGCCGTCAAACAAAAAAACGGCTGGATGTACACCATCCTCTCCGTCTTCTTCTACCTGGGCGTCCTGCTCACGCAGAGCCGCGGCGCCATGCTGTTCGGTTCCGTCGTCTTTTTGGGCTGCATCGTCGTCACACTCATCGGCAGCAAAAAACAGGAAAAGCTGTGGAACGGCATCGTCTACGCCGCGCTTGCCCTCGGCGGGATCGTCTGTATTTTTGTGTTCAAAGAACAGGTCGACCGCCTGTTCGGCTCCATGCTCAAACAGGGCATGAACGACGCCGCGCGCTTTGATACCTGGCGCGCCTGCTGGGAGCGCTTCCTTGAATGTCCCTCCTTCGGCGTCGGGTTTTACAAGACGCCGGGAACGCTGCTCACCGAGGACGGCATGTACACGAATTTTGCGGACGGTACGCCCGAAGGATACTTTTTGGCGCTCCGCGCGCACAACACCTTTTTCCAGCTCATCGCAACGGGCGGCGCGGTCGCCCTTGTGGCGTACGCCGTGCACCGCATCCAGACGCTCATCCTCTGCTTGCACCGCCCGAGCACCTTTAAGTTCGTCGCCGCGCTTTGCGTGGGCGCCATGCTGCTCACCAGCATGACGGACTGCCACGTCTTTAACATGGGTCCCGGGCTGATGTACGCCGTATGGCTCGTCTTTGGCGAGAAGAGCGACACGTTCGCAAAAGAAGATCCATCGTCCCGATAAACACAAGCGCCCGCGGCAAAAGCCGCGGGCGCTTACATTGTATGCAGCTCTATCACAGATCGAGCGTCTCCTTATACAATTGGCTCTTTGCGACGCCGCGGTCGCGGGCGGCGCGCTTGAGCGCTTCCTTTTTGTCCAATCCCTCTTTGAGATATGCCGCGACGTGTTCGCGCGGCGAGAGCGCGTTCAAAGGATTTTCCTCCGCCGCCGCCCCCTCGACCACGAGGACGTATTCCCCGCGTTTTTCGCCCGCGAGCCCCTCGGAGAGCATGAAGGGCACGCTCTCCTCGTGCAGCTTCGTGATCTCGCGGACGGCGCAGGCGCGGCGCTCGCCGAACGCCGCATAGAGCGCCGAAACCGTCCCGTCCACGTCCTGCGGGGCGCAATGCAGCAAAAGCGTCTCCCGCGCGTGGGCAAACCGCTCCAAAAGCGCCTGCCGTTCCTTGTTCTTTTCGGGCAGAAAGCCGAGGAAGGTAAACCGATCGGCGGGAAACGCCGAGAGCACGAGCGCCGCAAGCGCCGCGTTCGCCCCCGGGAGCACGGTATACGCCTCGCCCGCCGCCTTCAAAAGCGCGCAGACCTCCCGTCCCGGATCGGAGACGACGGGCATGCCCGCATCCGAGACGACGCAGACCTCCTTCCCCTCCCGCGAGAGCGCGATCATCTTTTCCGCCGCCTCCCGCTCGTTGAATTTATGGCAGGAAAAAAGTTGTTTTTTGATCTCGTATGCGTTCAAAAGCCCCAGCGTATGGCGGGTATCCTCGCAAAAGATCACGTCGGCGGCGCGCAGCGCTTCGAGCGCGCGCAGGGTGATATCTTTGAGATTGCCGATGGGCGTTGCCACGAATTTGATCATGTTACCTCCCGTTGACGTGCGCGGGCAGCACCTCGACGCCCGCCTTGCCGCCCTTGACCGCCGCCACCAGCACGGCGTAGGGCGCGGCGCCCGCCTTCCCCGCGACAAATTGCAGTTTTTTGGGTTCGAGCCTGTGCGCGTGCAGGGTGCAGAGCACCTCCGCCACGCGGTCGGCGCGATGGACGAGCGCAAACCGCCCGCCGAACTTTAAGCACCGCGCCGCCGCCGCGCACAGTTCTTCGAGCGTGAGGGAGAGTTCCTTTTTGCAGAGCGCCTTGTCCGCATCCGCCGCGGCGAACCCGCCCCGCTCGTAAGGCGGATTGCAGAGGATGAGCGAGAACGCCTCCGTGTACGATTTGGGGATATCCTGCAGGCGCACGTTCTCCACCGTGAACGTATCCTGCAGGCGGTTGAGCGCCACGCTCTTTGCGCTCATGGCGGAAAGCGCAGGCTGCATCTCAAAGAGCGTCACGTGCTCCACGCCCTTGTTCTCCCCGTAAAAGTGCAAGCCGACGACGCCGCTGCCCGCGCAGAAATCGGCGACGCGCTCTCCTTTTTTGGCTTTGAGAAAGCGCGCCAAAAGGACCGCGTCCGAAGTAAAGCGGTAATTTTTTGTATCCTGTACGACGGTCATACCGTCCAGCAAAAATTCCTGTCTCTCCATTTTCCATAAAAAAATCCCGCGCCGCGGCGCGGGATTTTTTTACCACCTTATTCGGGTTTGATCGCGCCGACGGGGCAACCGTCTTCGCAGGCGCCGCAATCGATGCACGTAGCGGCGTCGACGACATACGTCGTATCGCCGGGAGCGATCGCATTTACGGGGCAGGTATCGGCGCAAGCGCCGCAGGAAATGCACTCGTCAGAAATCACGTGAGCCATACTGCAACCTCCAATGATAAGTTGTTTGTATTATAGCACAACTTTCGCCGTTCGTAAAGACTTTTTTATTCTTTTTCGGCGAGATCGTCCTGATTTTTTTCGTCGTCGCCCTTTTCGCCCTGTTCTGCGCCGCGGCGGAAGGCGACATCGGCAAGCGGAACGTCGCGATAGACGACCGAGCCGTCCTTTTCGATCTTGACCCTGACTTCCATTTTGAGCATGTTCGTCGAGACGACGCTCCCCTTTCCCTCCGACGTGGAGACGGCTGCGCCGATCTTGGGCATCTTTTTATACGCCGCCGCATAATATTCGTTCTCGTACGACAAGCAGCACATGAGCCGCCCGCACAATCCGCTGATCTTGCCCGGATTGAGCGAGAGCCCCTGATTTTTCGCCATCTTGATGGAGACCTTTTTGAAATCGGGCATGCAGCCCGCGCAGCAGACCTCCCGCCCGCAGGGCGCGATGCCGCCCAAGATGCGCGCCTCGTCGCGGATGCCCACCTGCCTCAACTCGATGCGCAGATGGAAGACGGAGGCAAGGTCGCGCACGAGTTCGCGGAAATCCACCCGCCCTTCCGCCGTGAACGTGAACACCACTTTGCTGCCGTCAAAGGCAAATTCGCAGTCGATGATCTTCATGGGAAGCCCGCGCGCCGCGACCTTTTCCTTACAGATGCGCAGCGCCTCGGGACGGCGCGCCTCGTACGCGGCGAGCGCCGCCTCGTCCTTCTCGCTTGCGGGACGGACGATGGGCTTTAAGGGGGAGACGATCTCGCTCTCCGCGACTTCGCGGGCGGGATCGACGACGACGGCGTATTCCAGCCCGCGCGCCGTTTCCACCACGACGCCCTGCCCGCGCGAGAGCACGTGTTTGCCCGCGCTGAAATAGTAGGGCTTGCAGCCCCGCTTGAATTTTACTACGACGACTGTCGCCATATCTGTTCCTCCTTAGAGATCCGCAGCGCGAGCGTGAGCGCCGCCTGCGCAAAATTCGCATTGAATTTGACTTCCCGTTCCGCCTGCGCCGTCGCATCGAGCGCCGCCGTGAGCACGCCCGCGGGATAGCGCGCGGCGACCGCGCGCACGGCTTGCGTTTGGGAAGCGGCGTATCCGCCCTGCCCCGCGCGCACGAACAGCGCGTCGCGCAAAAGAAGACGTACCGCCGCAAAAAAGGAAGGGCGCTTGCTCTCGCCGACCGCACGGCAGATCGCCTCCCGATCCTCACCCGTCAAAAACGCCGCGGCGAGGCGGAAATCTTCGCCTCCGCCCGCGAGCAGGTCCTCCGCGACCGAATAGACGCCGCCGCAGGCGGCTGCCGCCTCTTTATGCCCCGCCTCGCCCGCATGACAGCGGGAGAGCGCCGCCGCGACCGCCGCCTCCGAGAAGCGCGGCTCCGTATACACGGCTGCCCGCGAACACACGGTGGGCAGCACGCCGTATTCCGCCGTGGCGCCCGCCAGAAAGTACACGCCCTGCGGCGGCTCTTCGAGCAGCTTTAACAGTTTGTTCTGTACGAGCGGCGTTGCGGTATCCAGCGCGTCCAGCACGAACAGCTTTTTCTCCCGCTCGACGGGGCGGAGCAAGCTCTCCTCCGCCATGCCCGACGCGATCTCCGCCGTGAATTTTCCGCCGGCAGGCGGCAGGACGATACAGTCGGCAAAGCTCTCGCTCTCGATGAGCCGCGCCGTGCGCGAGCCCTCCTCCGCGCCGAAAAACGCCGCCGCGCACGCCTTCAACAGCGCCCGCAGATACCGCCCGTCGGGAAATACGGCGAGGGTGAAATGCGGAAGATCTCCCTGCGGACGGGAGAACGCGCGGTATACCGTTGTGGAACGCAAGAGTTCGCGCATCGTGTTACTCCGTATAAACTTTGATCTTGCCGTCCGTCAGCCCGAAGGTATTTTTCGCCTCCGAAAGGCGGCGTACGGCGTCCGATCCGATCGTCTCTCCCCGCCGCACGACGGGCATGCAGGGCGGGAAGATGCCGCAATCGCACGCGCATACCTTCCCCGCAGCCTCTTTGAGCGGGCATAAGACGACGTTCCCCCCACCCATGCCCGCGGTGTGCGCTTCGTCGCGCACGTGCCCGCGCGGGAGCCCCCTGAGCGCGGATGCGAGCTTTTTGAGCGCGCGCAGCGTGGTGGCGGGCGACAGATAGAACATGAGGTAGTTCCCGTCGTTGAATTCGCAGTAGATCCTGCGCCGTTCGAGTGCCTGCTGCGCCGCGCCGCTCTTCTCGCCGAAGGGCACGACGATCTTGCTCCAATCCTCGTTTTTAAGCGCGCCCGCCTCCCGTTTGAGCGCCTCCGCCGCCCGCTCGACCGCACGATTTCGCGGATAACGCACGGCGTATTCGACGCTCGCCATGACGGGATAGGAAGGCGAACTGGTGCGGAAGATCCTTACGCCGTCCGCAAGCGCCTCCGCCGCCCCTTCCTTTGCCGAGACGACGGCGCCCTGCGTGAGCGCGGGGAGCGATTTGTGCACGCCGTCCACCCAGAGATCGGCAAAATTGCCCGCGTAACGGGGCGTGCCTTTGAGGTGCGCGCCGTGCGCGCCGTCGACAAGGAGAAGTTTCCCCGCGGCGACGCAAAGGCTGCGCGCGGCGGCAAGATCGGGAAAATATCCGTAATAATCGGGAGAGGTCAAAAGGAGCGCGTCTGCTTGGGCAAGCGCGCGCGCCATCTCGCAGACGGCGGGCTGCGCGGGGATGCCGCATCGTACGGGCTGCTCCATAAAAACGGGCGTGAGCCCCATCACGCCGCAGGCGTTGAGCACGCTGCGGTGACAATACGCGCTCACGGCGATCTTTGCCGCTCCCAACCGTTTGGCGGCGTACAGCATCGCAAACACGCCGCACGTGCTCCCGTCCGTCAATAAAAAGCTCTTTTCTGCGCCCAAAAGCGCCGCGATCTCTTTTTCTGCCGCGGCGAGCACGCCCGTCGGCGAAAGAAGATTGTCCGAATAGGAGAGTTCGGTGATGTCCTCCCCCCGCCGTTTATGCCCCGGGGTATGAAAGGAGAGGTGCCGCCCCTGCGCCCGCAGCATCGCATAGATGCGGCAGCCGCGCGGTACGCGCCCTCTCACGCGCCGTACTCCTCATATAAATAGCGCAGGAAGGTGACGGGCTCGAACCGCAGCCCCATCGCCTCCTTGAAATTGTTGTACAAAATGACGAGATTGAGCCGCTCGGTATGGCGCGCTTCCGCATCGTCCGTATAATACACCAGATCGCCGATGCGCGGAAGTTTCCCGACGTTGACGCCGAGCGCCGAGGTGAACGTCGTGCCGTCCTCGTTCTTCCCCTCGTACTCGGTGTGCGTGAACGTGCCGTTCTCGAACAGCGCCGTGACGAACAGATAGTCCTCTTTGAGGTCGAGAAGGCGCTGCCGCTCGTCCTCGATGCCCGCCTCGCGGCTCTCCTGCGTGCGGTAACGCTTGTCGTTTTGGTTGCGGGAAAGAAAACTCGTGCGGACGGCTGCTTCGTCGGGCGCGGCGTTCTCCTTCCAGTTTTCGCCGAAGAATTCCTTCAGATACGCCTCGCAGGAGGCGAGATAGAACTTGCTGTCGTATACCGTGCCCGAAGTGGGCGTATCCGTTGCGATGGCGGATCCCATCGCGACCGAATAGAGCGCAGACTCTTGTTCGATCTTTTGCGAGCCGTCCTCGTTGAGCGCGGGAGACCCGTCCTCGTTCGTCGCGTATACGCGCACGTCGGAGACGAACAGGACCGTCCCCTCGCCCGTCGTACGGCGAAGATCGAACAGATCGTAGGCGGAATTATCCGAAAATTTTTCAGACTTGGTCTCCAGAATATCGTACGAGAACACGCCTTCCTCTTTGAGACGGTCGGGAAAGCTATTGAAATCGGCGCCCGCGGTCAGATCGGTATACGCGTAGATCGTGAACGTCTGCGCGTTCGTGACGCGCGTTGCCGACATCAGAAAGATCAAAATGACGAGCAGCACCGCGGCGGCAATGACGACGAGCATTTTTAACCAGTCGTACGAGATGAGATTGGCAAGTCTGTGTTTGGTGATCCTCGCGTCCATGCGACCTCCCGCCCCGCAAGGGGCTTATTCCGAGAAGGCACGGAAAAACTTCCGTGCCTCTCCGCGATCATTTTTTGGGTTTCATGGTGGGGAAGAGCAGGACGTCGCGGATGCTAGAACTGTCGGTCAGCATCATCACGAAACGGTCGACGCCCATCCCGAGGCCGCCCGTAGGGGGCATGCCGTATTCGAGCGCGTTCAAAAAGTCCTCGTCCACCTCGGCATTCGCGCCCTGCGCGCGCTTTTTGGCAGCCTGCGCCTCCATGCGGGCGCGCTGGTCGACGGGATCGTTGAGCTCGGAGAAGGCGTTGCCCATCTCCATGCCGTTGATAAAGTACTCAAAGCGCTCGGTCATCGAAGGATCTTCCGGCTTGCGCTTGGCAAGCGGAGAGATCTCCACGGGATAATCGTAGATAAAGGTGGGCTGGATGAGCTTGTCCTCCACGAACGCATCGAAGAACGCCGCAAGGATATGCCCTTTGCTTTCCTTGCCTGCTTCGAGCTCCACGCCGTGCGCCGCGGCGGCTGCGCGTGCCTCCTCGTCGGAGGCGATCGAAGCAAAATCCACGCCCGCGTATTTTTTGACGGCTTCCGTCATGGTGAGGCGCTCCCACTTGGAAAGATCGATAAGATTGCCCTGCCACGGGAGCTGCAGCGTGCCGCATACCTCCTCGGCAACGCTCTTGTAAAGCCCCTCGATGAAGTCCATCATGTATCGGAAATCGACGTACGCCTGATACATCTCGATGGTCGTGAACTCGGGATTGTGCGAGGAATCCATGCCCTCGTTGCGGAAGATGCGCCCGACCTCGTACACCTTTTCGTACCCGCCCACGATGAGCCGCTTTAAGTAGAGCTCCGTCTCGATCCTCAAATACATATCCAGATCGAGCGCGTTGTGGTGCGTCTTGAAGGGGCGGGCGTCGGCGCCGATCTCCAGCGTGAGCAAAACGGGCGTCTCCACTTCCATAAAGCCGTGCCCGTCGAGATAGCCGCGGATGGCGCGCATGATGCGCGAACGGCGGCGGAAGGTCTCCTGCACGTCCTCGTTCATGATGAGATCGACGTGACGGAGACGGTACTTCATATCGACGTTTTGCAGCCCGTTATACTTTTCGGGCAGCGGCAAAAGCGCCTTGGAGAGCATCTCGAAATGCGTGGCGTGGATGCTGACTTCGCCCGTCTGCGTTTTGAAGACGAACCCTTTGACGCCCACGATATCGCCGATATCGAAATCCTTTTTATAGGATGCGTACACGTCCTCCCCCACGTCCTGACGGGTCACGTAGAGCTGGATGCTGCCCTCCCCGTCCTTGATGTGCGAAAAGGACGCCTTGCCCATCACGCGGCGGGACATGAGCCTGCCCGCAACGCAGACTTCCTTGCCTTCCCACGCGGCAAAATCCCCCTTGATCTCCGCCGAACGGGCGGTGACGGGGAATTTGGTCTTGCGGTAGGGATCGTTCCCCTCCGCGGTGAGTTTTGCGAGCTTTTCGCGGCGGATGCGCGCCTGTTCCGAGAGCTCGCGTTCTTGTGCTTCGTTGATGTTTTCTTGCATAAAAATTACTCGATCGCGATGATCTTGAGCTTATATTCGCCGTTGGGCGCTTTGACGGTGACCGTTTCGCCCTTTTTGTGCCCGAGCAGCGCCGCGCCGACGGGAGACTCGTTGGAGATGATGTTCTTCATCGGATCCGCCTCGGTGGTGCCTTTGATGGTATAGGTGACGTCTTCGTCGAAATCCATATCGTGCACGGTGACTTCGGAACCGAACTGCACGGCGGAACTGTTGTCGTTCCCTTCGATGACGACAGCGTTTTTGACTTGGTATTCGAGCTCTTCGATGGCGCGCTCGTTCGCCGCCTGCTCGTTGCGCGCGGCGTCGTATTCGGCGTTCTCGGAAAGGTCGCCGTGGCTGCGCGCCTCGGCGATGCGCTGCACGATCTCGGCGCGCTTGATCTTTTGGAGATACTCGAGCTTTTTGACCGCCTCGTCGTAACCCTGCTGTGTCATGGGAAATTCTGCCATTTTTTCCTACCCTCGCTTATTTTTCCCCGCCCGTTTGCGTGCGGGGCTCTAAAAGATGACCGTGACCTTCGGAAATCCCGAAAATCACGGCGTATCTCGATCGTCTGCATTATACCCTATTTTATGCGCGTTGTCAACCTACTTTGTACCGCGGGCGGCATTTTTCCGCAAATTTTCAACAAAGCGCCCGATGCGCGAGACCGCCTCTTCGAGCTCCGCCATCCCCGTGGCGTACGAACAGCGGACGTGCATCTCCCCGCACGCGCCGAAGGCGTTCCCCGGCACGACGGCGACCTGCTCCTCCCGCAAGAGCCGCTCTGCGAACTGCTCCCCGCTGAGCCCCGTGGCGGCGACGGACGGGAACACGTAGAACGCCCCGCGCGGCTCGAAACAGGAGAGCCCCATCCCGTTGAACGCGGAGACGAGGAAACGGCGGCGGCGGTCGTACTCGGCGCGCATCTTTTCGACGGAAGAGAACCCGTCCGCGAACCCGCCCGCAAGCGCCGCGACGGCGGCGTGCTGCGAAGTGCGCGGCGCGCAGAGCATGGTGTACTGATGCACTTTGAGCATGGCTTTATCGAGCGCCTCGGGCGCGCAGGTGAACCCGACGCGCCATCCCGTCATGGCGAACGCCTTGGAAAAGCCCGAAAGCAGCACGGTGCGCTCCGCCATCCCGGGAAGAGAGGCGATCGAACAGTGCCGTCCGCCGTAGGTGAGCTCTGCATAGATCTCGTCGGAGATGACCAAAAGATCGTGTTTGAGGATGACGGGCACGATGGCTTCGAGCTGCTCTTTCGTCATGATCCCGCCCGTGGGATTGTTGGGATAGGCGACGATGATCGACTTCGTTTTGGGCGTGACCGCCGCCTCGATCGCCTCGGGCGTGAGGATGAAGCCGTTCTCCGCCGAGCAACGCACCGAAACGGGCGTCCCGCCCGAAAGGGAGACGATGGGCGCGTACGAAACGTATGCGGGATCGGGCACGAGCACCTCGTCGCCCGCCTCGCAGGTGGTGCGCAGCGCCAGATCGATCCCCTCGCTCGCCCCCACCGTGACGATGATGCGCGACGCGGGATAATCCACCCCGAACCGCTCTTTTAAGTAGCGGGCGATGAGCGTGCGCAGCTCCGAGAGCCCGCGGTTGCCCGTATACTGCGTGAACCCCTTTTGGATGGAGCGGATCCCCGCGCTGCGGATATCCCACGGCGTGACGAAATCGGGCTCGCCCACGCCCAGAGAGATGGCGTCGGGGAGCTGCTCCACGATATCGAAATATTTGCGGATGCCGCTGGGTTTGAGCGCTTTTGCCCGCGGCGTGAGGAAATCTCTCATGGCTGAACGGAGAGCCTCCTCTTCTTCTCTTTCCCGAAGGTGACGGCGCCCTCGATCTTATACTTTTTGAGGATGAAGTGCGTCGCCGTCGAAAGCACGCAGTCGAACGTGGAGATGCACTCCGAGACGAAACGGGAGACCGATTTGATGGAACCCGCCTCGACGATGACCAAAAGATCGTACGAGCCGCTCATCAGATACAGCGTCTTGACTTCCTCGTGCCCCGCGATCTCCTCGGCAACGCCGTCGAAGCCCGACCCCGAGCGAGGTGCGATCTTGACCTCGATGAGCGCTTCGACGCACTCGTCCTCCTCCTCGTCGAGGTTGGCGATGGCGGTGTATTTTACGATGGTCCCGCGTTTTTCCATGTCGCGGATGGCGGCGCGCACCTCCGCTTCGGGCGCGCCCAGCATCACGGCGACCTTTGCGGCGTCCGCGCGGCTGTCCTCGCTCAAAATACCGAGAATATCCTTTTCCAGCTTATTCATACGTTCCTCCCCGACGTTTTTTTATTATTATACCGCACGCGCGGTTTTAAGTCAAATATATTTGCTTTTTTCGCCGTTTTTTCGTATAATAGCGGTATGTTCCGCATCTGGGCAAAGATCATGCAGGACGGACGCATCGTCCGTCAGACGACGTACGCGCGCGAGGAGAAGTTTTCCTATTCGCGCTTTTTCGAATACCTTGCCGATATCTGCGGCGCGCTGGATATCCCCACGCCCGTTCTTTTGAAGCCGCACGTCTTTCATTACGCCAAATTCAATCACACAGTCTTCCGTCCCGCCGATTTTATGGAGAGCGTGTGGTTCGATAAACTCATCCTCGAAAATATTTTATGACGGGCGATGCCCGAAAAGGAGATACGATGACCGAACGCGAAAAAATGCTCCGCGGAGAGCTGTACGACCCCAGCGACGACGAGCTCGTCGCCCTGCGCACCCGCGCCCGAAAACTTGCCTACGACTACAACCTCTCCCAAGAGGGGGAGGCGGAACGCCGCCGCACGCTTTTGGACGCACTTTTGGGCTCGCACGGGGATTTTTATTACTGCGAACCGCCCGTCCGCTTTGATTACGGCGTGAATACGCACGTCGGCGACGACTTCTTCTCCAACTTCAACTTTACCGTTTTGGACTGCGCGCCCGTCACCATCGGCAAACAATGCTTTATCGGGCCGAACGTCTCCATCGTCACGCCCGTCCGCCCCATGCTCGCCTGCGACAGGAACATGCGCCGCGCGCCGAACGGCACCAAGTTTGACTTTGAATACGCCCGCCCCATCACCATCGGCGACAACGTGTGGCTCGCTTCCAACGTAACGGTGTGCGGCGGCGTGACCATCGGGCACGATACGGTGATCGGCGCGGGAAGCGTCGTCACCCGCGATATCCCCGCGGGCGTGTTCGCCGCAGGCAATCCCTGCCGCGTCATCCGCCCGCTCACCGAACAAGACAAGCTGAACCTTCCAACAGACGAGAAATAGAGCGTACGCCGCCCGTCCGCGCGCATCCGCCCCGCAGCAACAAGCGCTCCAAAAAGAAAAGCGCCGCCCGCCGCATTTTATGCGGCGGGCGGCGCTTTTACGCCACGCTGTGCTGTTTTCCTTTATAAAAGATCATAAAATCCGCTCAGGCGCAAGCCGTCCGCCGATGCCCCACATTTGCGCATACCTGCGCTCGTGCGGAAAGGTGAAGCCGCCGCGCGCTATAACTGTTGCGAAAACGGCGGCGGCGAGGAAAACCAAACACAAAGCCGCCGCCTCACGGCGGCGACTGTTGGGTTTTCCTTTTTTTCTCACGGAATTTCTTTTTGTCAGTTCAAAAAGAAATTCGTGAACCCCGATCGCGTCCGCAAGGAAGGTCTCCTTCCGCCGCGGGACCCTGTTTGCGCATTCCTGCGCTCATGCGGAAAGGTGAAGCCGCCGCGGGCTATAACTGTTGCGAAAACAGCGGCGGCGAGGAAAACCAAACACAAAGCCGCCGCCTTACGGCGGCGACTGTTGGGTTTTCCTTTTTTTCTCACGGAATTTCTTTTTGTCAGTGATCGGAAGAGCGTGTTGTCGGGGATCAGTGTAGATCTGGGGGGTCGCCGCCTC
>CALVPW010000036.1 GCA_944354085.1 uncultured Clostridia bacterium
ACGCTCATCAACGGCACCTTCGAGGACGGCTCGGGGATGCTGCGCAAGCTCTACGAGAGCCTGATGACGGGATACCAGCCCGACCGCTACCTTGTGCTGTACGACTTTGCCGACTATGTCCGCGTCAAGGAACAGCTCCTGCGTGACTACGGCACGAAGGAATTCGATACGAAGTGCCTTGTAAACCTTTGCTCGGTGGGCAAGTTCTCTGCCGACCGCTCCGTGACGGAGTACGCAAAGCTCATCTGGGATCTGAAATAACATCGGATAAAAAGCCGCGCCCGCGGGCATATCTGCCCGCGGGCGCGGCTTTTATGATGCGCCGCCCGCCTGCATCCGAAGGCGGGCGGCGTTGTTTTGTTTGTGTTTTACAGTGTGGCGACGACTTCCACTTCGGCAAGGACGTTTTTGGGGAGCGGCTTCACTGCGACGCAGCTGCGCGCGGGTTTTTTGGTGAAATACTGTCCGTAGACCTCGTTAAAGGCGGCAAAATCGTTCATGTCCGCCAAAAAGCACGTCGTTTTTACGGCGTTGTCCAACGTCGTGCCCGCGGCTGCGAGCACGGCTTTCAGGTTCTCGCAGATGCGCGCCGTCTGTTCGCGGATGCCGCCTTGTACCACGGCGCCCGTCGCGGGGTCGAGGGCGATCTGTCCCGAGGTGAACACCAAGCCGCCCGCCTTGACCGCCTGCGAATAAGGCCCGATCGCCGCAGGTGCGTTTTCCGTATGGATGGTTTGCATAAAAGTACCTCCCGTCGCTGTTTTTTAATCGCAGATCGTAAAGCCCGCGCCGACGAGGGCTTCGCGGATCTGGCGGATATGTTCGAAGTTGCGCGTCTCCATATCGATGCGCAGATAGCAGCCGATGACCTCGCTCCCCGCGTTGGCGTGTTCGTGATGCACGCCCACGACGTTCGCGCCGCAGCCTGCGATGATCTTGGAGACGGCGACGAGCTGACCGGGCTTATCCAAAAGTTCGATGTTCAGGGTGCACTGCCGCCCGCTCATCACGAGCCCGCGGGTGATGACGCGGCTCAAAATGGTCACGTCGATGTTCCCGCCCGAAACGAGGCAGCACACTTTTTTGCCTTTGAGCGAGGGAAATTTTCCCGCCATCACGGCGGCGACGGGGGTCGCGCCCGCGCCTTCCGCGATCATTTTCTGCTTTTCGATGAGCGCGAGGATGGCGGCGCTGATCTCCTCGTCCGTCACCGTCACCACGCCGTCCACGTACTTGCTGCAATAGGCGAACGTATGCTCGCCGGGCTGTTTGACGGCGATGCCGTCCGCGATCGTCGAAACGGAGGGGAGGCATTCGATCTTGCGGTCTTTGAGCGAGGCGACCATGCTCGCCGCGCCCGCCGCCTGTACGCCGTACACCTGTACTTTGGGGTTCATGCTCTTTACGGCGAACGCCACGCCCGAGATGAGCCCGCCGCCGCCCACGGGGACGATGACGGCGTCCACGCCTTTGAGCTGGGACAAGATCTCCAAGCCGATGGTGCCCTGCCCCGCGATCACGTCTTCGTCGTCGAAGGGGTGGATGAAGGTGAGGGAGCGCTGTTTTTGCAGTTCGAGCGCGCGGGCATAGGCGTCGTCGTACACCCCGGGAACGAGGCAGATCTCCGCGCCGTAGCCGCGCGTCGCCTCCACTTTGGAGATGGGCGCGCCTTCGGGCAGGCAGATGAGGGCGGGGATGCCGTTTTTCTGCGCCGCGAGCGCCACGCCCTGCGCGTGGTTGCCCGCCGAGCAGGCGATCACGCCGTGCGCCTTCTCTTCGGGGGAGAGGCAGCTGATCTTGTAATATGCGCCGCGCAGCTTGAACGAGCCCGTCTTTTGCAGGTTCTCCGTTTTTAAGAAGAGCTCGCATTCGTCCGTGAGTGCCGCCGCGCGGATCACGTCGGTCTTATAGATGGCGTCTTCGAGGACGCGCTGCGCGTGGATGATCTTTTCGATGGTCAACATAGGGGTGCCTTCTTTTGGGATTTCATAGCAAAGTATATGCCTTTTGGCGCGGATTGTCAAACGATTGCGGGGCGAAAGCCTTCGAAGATGATATTATCGGCATACGCTTTTACGCGCGCCGCCTCTTCTTCGGAGCGTACCGTCCACGCAAGGACGGCGCCTTTGAACTTCGTCACGCGGTCAAAGGGGAGATCGCAGGCGCGGTAACTGACGAAATCGGGCTTTACAAGGGCGTTCAGGCTCATGTTGCGGATGACGCGCGCGCGGATGCGCCAGAAGGGGGAGTTCCCGACGTCCGCTTTCGTGAGGCGTTCGCCGCTGCCGAGCACGCCGCACGCGATATCGGGACAGAGCGTTTTATACGCTTTTACATATTTGGGCTGGAAGGACTGCACCGCATACGCGAGCGGCGCGCCGCCGATGGCGCGGCGGAGGGCTAAGGCAACGTCTTTGCCCTGTACGGCGGGCATGTTCTTGATCTCGATGAGGACGGGCGCTCTGCCCGCGACCTCTTCCACGAACGCCTCAAAGGGCAGGATGCGCTCGCCGCTCCCGTCAAGGCGCAGCGAACAAAGGTCTGCGGCGGTGAACGCCTCCACCCTGCCCGAAGCGTCCGTCATGCGGTCGACGGTATCGTCGTGGAAGACGACGAGTTTCCCGTCTTTGGAGAAGCGGACGTCCGTTTCGATGGCGTATCCGCAGCCGATCGCTTCGCGGAAGGCGGAAAGGCTGTTCTCGGGATGCGTCCGATCGTGCAGCCCGCGGTGCGCGATGGGGATCTTCGTTAAAAATTCGGGAAGTTGCATGCGTACATTATACCAACTTTTGGCGGGGATTGCAATAAACTTGCAAATTTTTTTCGATTGCGCTATAATAAAAAGACGTAAGGAAAGAGGATATGGCAAACGCAAGCAAATACATCCGCAATTTTTGCATCATCGCACACATCGACCACGGGAAGAGCACCATCGCCGACCGCATCATGGAGCTCACGGGACAGGTGAGCGAGCGCGATATGGAAGAGCAGCTCCTCGATTCGATGGACATCGAACGTGAGCGCGGCATCACCATCAAGCTCACGCCCGTGCGCATGTTCTATCACGCGCTCGACGGCAACGAGTACGAGTTCAACCTCATCGATACGCCCGGACACGTCGACTTCACCTACGAAGTCAGCCGCTCGCTCGCCGCCTGCGAGGGCGCGCTCGTCGTGGTGGACGCCACGCAGGGCGTGGAGGCGCAGACGCTCGCCAACGTCTATCTCGCGCTCGAAAACAACCTCGAACTCGTTCCCGTCATCAATAAGATCGACCTGCAGTCTGCCCGCGTCGACGAGACCAAGGCGGAGATCGAGGAGGTCATCGGGCTGGACGCCTCCGAGGCGCCGTGCGTCTCCGCCAAAGAGGGTACGAATATCCGCGATATCCTCGAGGCGGTCGTCCGCTGCGTACCGCCCCCGCAGGGGGATACCGAGGCGCCCCTCCGCGCCCTCATTTTTGACAGTTATTACGATAATTACAAGGGCGTTATCCTGTTCGTGCGCATCAAGGACGGCAGCGTGAAGGTGGGGGATACCATCCGCACCTTCCTCTCCGAAAAGACGTACGACGTGACCGAAGTGGGCGCGTTCGCTCCCCGCCTGCAGCCCAAAAGCGTGCTCGCCGCGGGGGAGGTCGGCTACATCGCCGCCAGCATCAAATCCATCGAGGACGTGGCGGTGGGCGATACCGTCACGCGGACGGATATGCCCGCCAAAGAACCGCTCCCGGGGTACAAAAAGGTGCAGCCTGTCGTCTTTTGCGGCATCTATCCGCTGGATGGCAGCAAGTTCCTCGATCTGAAAGAGGCGATCTTAAAATTAAAGCTCAACGACGCGGCGCTCACCTTTGAGCCCGATAATTCGGTGGCGCTCGGATTCGGGTTCCGCTGCGGCTTTTTGGGGCTCCTGCACATGGAGATCGTGCAGGAGCGCATCGAGCGCGAGTTCAATCTCGATATCATCACCACCGCGCCTTCGGTGAGCTATCTCGTGCACAAGACGAACGGCGAGAGCTTTTATGTGGACAATCCCTCCCATCTCCCGCCGCCCACCGATATCGAATATATGGAGGAGCCCATCGTCAAGGCGGAGGTGTATACCCCGCCCGAATACGTGGGCGCCATCATGGACCTTTGTCAGGACAAGCGCGGCGTTTTCAAGGATATGACCTATCTGGACGCCCGCCGCGTCCGCCTCGAATACCGCCTTCCCCTCAACGAGATCGTGTACGACTTTTTCGACGAACTCAAAAGCCGCACCAAGGGGTATGCGAGCTTCGATTACGAGATCGCGGGATACGAGCGGAGCAAGCTCGTCAAGCTGGACATCCTTTTGAACGGCGAGGCGTGCGACGCGCTCTCCACCATCGTGCACGAAGATCACGCCTACAAGCGGGGCAGGATGCTCGCAGAAAATCTCAAGGACGCCATCCCCCGCCAGCTCTTCGAGATCCCCATCCAGGCGGCGGTGGGGGGCAAGATCATCGCCCGCGAGACGGTCAAGGCGGTCCGCAAGGACGTGCTCGCCAAGTGCTACGGCGGCGACATCACGCGCAAGAAAAAGCTCCTCGAAAAGCAGAAAGAGGGCAAAAAGCGCATGCGGCAGGTGGGGACCGTCGAGGTGCCTTCCGAGGTCTTCATGCAGATCTTAAAGACCAACAAAGATAAATAAAACGGGCATACCATGTACGAGGTCAGATTCGCGTCGGCGGCGGATATCCCCGCCATGTACGAGATCTACCGTCCCTATGCGGACGGGACGACGGTCTCCTTCGAATACGGCGCGCCCCCGCCTGCGGCGTTCGCGGCGCGCATCGGGGCGCTTTCGGATGCGTATCCCGTGTTCGTATGCGAGGAAGCGGGACGGGTGCGCGGCTTTGCGTATGCCGCGCCCGCCTTCGAACGCAGAGCGTACTGTTGGTGCGCCGAGCTCTCCGTCTATGTGGACGGCGCGTATCTGAAGCGCGGGATGGGCGCCTTGCTCGAAGGCGCGGTCGCGGCGTGCTTAAAGATGCTCGGTTACCGCAAGGTGTACGCGCTCGTCACCGAGGAGAATGCGGCGAGCGTCGCCTTCCATCGGGCGCGCGGGTACCGCGAAACTGCGTTTTTCCCCGAACAGGGATACAAGATGGGGAAGTGGCTGGGCGTCGTGTGGCTGGAAAAGGAACTCAATCCGCAAACGTGCGCCGCGGACTTTCCGAGAGCTGTTTCGGCGCTTTCCGCGCGGGAGCGGACGGCGCTTTTGCAGAGGAGATGCGATGGGATTTTTTGAAAAAGTCTACGAATACGTAAAAAAAGTGCCGCGGGGCAAAGTCGTCACCTACGGGCAGGTCGCATCGGCGATCGGCGCGCCGCGCTGCGCAAGGCAGGTGGGATGGGCGCTGCACGTCAATCCCGCGCCCGGCGTCATCCCCTGCCACCGCGTCGTTGACCGCGCGGGGCGGCTCGCACCCGCCTTTGCGTTCGGCGGCGAAGACGCGCAGGCGCAGCTTTTGCGCGCGGAAGGCGTCGAAGTCTTGGGCGGATGCGTCGATCTCGAACGCTATCTTTGGGAGGAGTGATATGGCGGGCATCTATCTGCATATCCCGTTTTGCAGGCACAAGTGTACATACTGCGATTTTTGTTCGTTCCCCAACCGTATGGACGTGGCGGAA
>CALVPW010000037.1 GCA_944354085.1 uncultured Clostridia bacterium
CAGAGAAGTGTTCATTTACCTATGTGGCGGAGAGCGAAGGACAAGTCGTCGGTTTTATTATCGGACATTACAAAAAGAGTTTCGACAAATCGCTTGCCAAAACGCACGACGCAAAACCGCACTACAATGCGTGGTTAAGGTGCTTTTTCAAGTTTATGTTCGGCGGCTACAAGATGTCCGCACCGTTCAAGGCGCAATTCGATGTCTTCTATAAAAAGCTGAAAGAGAACGGAAAAGACACGCCGCTTGCCTGCGACTGCGAACTGATGGCGCTTTGCTCGCGCAAGGACTTCCGCAAAGGGCTGGGAACGGCTCTCTGGAATGCTTTTAAGGAGCGTTGCGCAAAGAGCAATGTCAAGACGGTGCGCGTATTTACCGATACGGACGCCACATATACCTTTTATGAAAGGCGCGGTTTTACGCTCGTCTGGGGAAAGCCGTACTCTTTCGGCGGGAAAGGCAGATCGCTTGTATATGAGTACAGACTTTGACGCGGTTTTCCGATTATTTCCGTTAGCGTATCAAAAGTCGCAAAAGTTGAGACTTTTCGGCGCGATAAGTGTGTTATAATGATACCATGAAGAGGTGCGGAAGGAAGCACCGAAAGGAAAGACTACACGATTCATCTTATCCCCTTGGGGGAGTGGAAACATTCCCCCTGATGAATTTCGAGCGCCGATATTGACAGCCTGCCCAAGGTGTGTTACAATAAAGGCGCTTTTCTTATGAGGAAAAGCATATGTTTCGAGAACAAGACCATCCGCGTGACAGCGGCGGAAAATTTACGGACAAAGGCGCGTCAGACGGCGAAAAACTGCGCGAAGCAATCAGTATTTATTCGGATGATCTGGAAGCGGATGCTCCGCCGCAGAAGCGGCATGAGCCTGCAACAGGGTTTAATCGGTTGGAGACGAAACACCACCAGCGTCATGCCAAAGAGATGGGCTTCAAAAATATGCAGGAATATGAAAAGGCTGCGGTTTCGTTTTTCAACAGTGACAAGGGGAAGTTGTATTACAGTAAAGCGCGAGATAGGTTTTATCGCTATGATGAGAAAACAAGGATTTTTGTATCATCGAGTAATGGGTTGGTTCACACATTTGACTTCGTGTCAAGAAGTGACTTTAAGAGAAAAATGAGGCAGGATGATTTGGATGAACAATAAAGTGAAATGTTACATTTGCGGGACAGAATTGAATGGGGACGATAGCTTGGTTGATTTTTGTCCCTATTGCGACTGGACGTATTTGGGTTGGGAAAGAGAACTTGATCCCGACGATAAAGACAATATTAATCATATTTCCATAAGACAAGCAAAGGAGAATGTATCCAAGGGATTGAACATTTGGGGGGAACCGTTACCGAAACAGTAAAAATAAGCAATTAACAAACATGGAGCACCAAGCCGTATGGCAAGGTGCTTTTTTCATGCCAAAAAGGAGTTGAGCGATTTTATTTTCAAAAATGCTATAATCGTATAAAATTCGGGTATATATACGTTGATATGGAAAAATATGTAAAAACGATCGAAAATGAGCGCTTCGGGGAAGAGCGCGCTCTGTACGGTTCGCGCGGCGTGCTCGTCAAAAACTGCCGTTTCGAAGGGCAAGAGGACGGGGAATCCGCCTTAAAAGAGTGCCGCGGCGTCAAGGCGGAAGGCTGCTATATGGGATTGAGGTATCCGTTCTGGCATGTGGACGGGCTCGTTGTGGAAGACTGCACGCTGACGGAAAGCTGCCGCGCCGCCATGTGGTACGATAAGGACGTGCTTGTGCGCGGAAGTCGGCTCGACGGCATCAAGGCGCTGCGGGAGTGCCGCGGCGTCCGTTTGCAAAACTGCACGGCGCATTCCCCCGAATTTGGCTGGCGGTGCCGCGGGATGGAGATCCGCGACAGTGCGCTCGAATCGCAGTATGCCTTTTTCGAGAGCAAAGATATCCGCGCGGAAGGGCTGACGTTTACGGGGAAGTATTCCTTTCAGTACACCCGCGGCGTAAAGATCTCCCGCTCCAAACTCAATACAAAGGACGCCTTTTGGCACGCCAAGAACGTGACGGTCACCGATTCCGAGATCGACGGCGAATATCTCGGCTGGTATTCGGAGGGGCTTACGCTCGTGCGCTGCCATATCAAGGGCACGCAGCCGCTGTGTTACTGCAAGCGTCTTCGCCTTATCGATTGCACGATGGAAGGTTGCGATCTCGCTTTTGAATACAGCGACGTGCATGCGACGGTGCGCGGAACGATCGATTCCGTCAAAAATCCGAAAAAGGGCAGGATCGCGGCGGATGCCGTCGGCGAAGTTATCCGTACGCCCGAGAGCGTATATCCCGTGCGCGCAAAGATCGTCGTGCGCGGCAAATAAACAGCCATAATAAAAAACGGCGCATGTGCGCCGTTTTTTATTATCCGTGCGTTCATTCGAAGCGGTAGGGAGTCGTCTGATAGACGAAGTTGAGCCAATTGTTATAAAAGAGGTTTGCCGTCGACGACCAGTTCATATTGATCCGCGTGCATTCTTTATCGGCAAAATAGCAGAAAGGCTTTTCGATGGGCAGCCCTTTGGAAAGGTCGCGCTCGTACTCTTTTTTTAAGGTGTCGCGGTCGTATTCCATGTGCCCGAGGACAAAGATCTGGCTATGATCGAGCGAGCTTGCGATCGCCACGCCCGCACGGTGAGACGTCGCCAGGATCTTCAGCCGCTTATCCCTGCGCACGTCCGATTCGCGCACCGTCGAATGGCGGGAGTGGCATACGTGAAATTCGTCGGAGATGCCGCGCATCAGGGGGTCGGGCGTTTCGAAGTGTATCTTCTTATGCGCGAACACGCCGAACAGTTTGCGGGGCAGCGGATATTTGGGGATGCCGTAAAAATAGTACAGCGCCGCCATCGCGCCCCAACAGATGAAGATGGTCGAGGTCACGTTGGTCTTTGTCCAGTCAAAGAGCTTGCACAGCTCGTCCCAATACGCGACGTCGGAAAAGTCCATGTCCTCCACGGGTGCGCCCGTGACGATCATCCCGTCGAAGTGCCTGTTTTTCACTTGCTCGAAGGGCTGATAAAAGCGTTCGAGATATTCCGCCTCCGTATTTTTGGAACGGTAACTTTCGGTATGGATGAGCGTCACGTTGACTTGCAGCGGCGAATTGGACAAAAGGCGCATGAACTGCGTTTCCGTTTCGATCTTGGTCGGCATCAGATTGAGGATGGCGATCTCGATGGGGCGGATATCCTGCTTGGTCGCGCGTTCGCGGTCCATCACGAAGATGCGTTCGTGGTTGAGGATGGAATATGCGGGGATGTTGTGATCGATGACGATGGGCATGGGAGACCTTCTTTCGTGTTTTCGTTTATACGGCTTCGAGCGCTTGGGCGAGATCGGCGATGAGATCGTCCGCGTTCTCGATGCCGACGGAGAGCCGCACGAGGTTGGGGGCGATCCCCGCCTGCACGAGCTGCTCGTCCGAGAGCTGGCGGTGGGTGGTGGAAGCGGGGTGCAGCACGCAGCTGCGCACATCGGCGACGTGCGTCTCCTGCGTGGCGATCTTCAAGTGTTCCATAAAGCGGGCGCAGTCGGCGGCGTTCCCGCGGATGCCGAAGCTCATCATCCCGCCCGTTCCCTTGGGAAGATATTTTTGCGCGCGCGCATGATATTTATCGGCAGGGAGCGCCGCGTAGTGCACCCATTCGATCTTGGGATGGGACGCAAGGAACGCGGCGATCTTTTCGGCATTGCGGCAGTGGCGTTCCATGCGGAGCGCCAGCGTATCGCTGCCAAGAATGGTCAAAAAGGCGTTTTCGGGGCTCATGATGGCGCCCGTATCGCGCATCATCTGCGCGCGGCATTTGGTGGCGAACGGCGCGGGCGTTTTGGCATAGACGAGCCCGTGATAGCTCTCGTCGGGCGTATTGAAGGCGGGATAGCGGGGATTGTTTTCAAAGCAGAATTTTCCGCCGTCCACGATCATGCCGCCGAGCGCGGCGGCGTGGCCGTCCATGTATTTGCTCGTCGAATGCACGACAATGTCTGCGCCGAAGCAAAGCGGACGGCAAAGCACGGGGGTCGCCAGCGTGTTGTCGACCACAAAGAGCACGCCGTGTTTTTTGCAGAGTGCGGAGAGCTTGTCAAAGTCGAGCACGACGATGGCGGGATTGGCGACGGTCTCGGCAAACACGAATTTCGTCTTTTCGTCGATGAGCGCTTCGATCCGGTCGGCAGGCGCGTCCGCGTCAAAGAACCGCGCTTCGACGCCGAACTTTTTCAGCGTCGTCGAAAAGAGGTTGAACGAACCGCCGTAGATCTCGCTCGCGGTGACGATGTTGTCGCCCGCTTCGCACACCGTCATCGCCGTCAAAAGGATGGCGGACATTCCCGAAGCGCAGCCGATGCCGCATACGCCGCCTTCGAGCGCGGCGACCTTCTTTTCGAGCACGTCGACGGTGGGATTTGCGAGGCGGGAATAAAAGAACCCTTCGCCTTTCAGGTCAAAGAGATCCGCCATCACCTTGGAATCGCCGTAAAAAAACGTCGTGCTCTGGACGATGGGGGGGATGCGGCTCTCGCCCGTTTTCGGCTGATACCCTGCCTGTACGCAGAGCGTATCGATATCGTATTGCTTCATAAGATCACCTCATTTGGTCATTTCTTTGACGTATCGGTCGAGCGCGCGTTTCTGATCGCGTTCGGCGAGCGCTTTTTTCTTGTCGTAGGTGTGTTTGCCCTTGCAGAGCGCAACTTCCACCTTGATGAGCGCGTCCTTAAAATATAATTTGAGGGGGACGAGGGTATAGCCGCGCTCGTTGACCCTGCCCACGATCTTGGAGATCTCCATGCGGTTCAAAAGCAGTTTCCTTTCCCGCCGCGCGTCGCGCGTGGAAAACGCGCCGCTCTTATCGTACAGGGCGACGTGCATATTTTTGAGGAAGATCTCTCCGCCGCGGATCTCGCAAAAGCTCTCCGCAAGGGAGGCGTGCCCCGCGCGGATGGATTTGACCTCGCTGCCTTCGAGCACGATGCCTGCCTCGTACCTGTCCTCGATAAAGTACTCGAAGGAGGCGGATCTGTTGACTGCAATCGTTTTCACAGACATATTATAGCACAGTTTTTGAGAAGTTCAACTACCGCTCGGCAATTTTTTCCAAAAATGCGAAGTGTACGCGCCGCGCGCCGTGGTCGACGCCCGCG
>CALVPW010000038.1 GCA_944354085.1 uncultured Clostridia bacterium
GACTTTCGTGTTGAAATGCTGTTCAGTTGTCAGCCTGTGGCTGGCGGTCGCGGGAAAGCGACGCGAAGATGACCGTTAAAGGGGGAAAACGTTTAACGGTTTATCCATGATATTATGTCCGAAAGGATTTAATATACCATGGCGGTGACGATAGCAGAGAGGATCCACCTGTTCCCATTCCGAACACAGAAGTTAAGCTCTCTCACGCCCAAAGTACTTGGTCTAACGACCCGGGAGGATAGGTAGTTGCCACCTTTCAACACACGGAAACGGATCTCAAAACGAGACCCGTTTCTTTTTTTCGTACTTTGGGCACGAGAGAGCTGCGCTCTCTTTTTTATGAAAAAAATCGCGACGCTGCGCTCCGCGAGTGGAAAAATGCGCGCAGATGTGGTAAAATGGTCTTGTAACGCAAAAGGCTGTCTGCACGGGGAAACGTCGCGGACGGACGCAGACAAACCAAACGGGAGAAAGATCATGATCGTTTACAGCACCCGAAAAAACATCGATAAAACGCAGCTGGAGGCGCTGTTCCTCTCCGTGGGATGGGAATCGGGGAAGTATCCCGACCGCCTGCAAACAGCCGTTTGCGGCTTTGATACGGTGTTTTCCGCATGGGACGGCGACCTGCTCGTCGGGCTCATCGCCGCCATGGACGACGGGGCGCTCACCGCCTACGTGCATTATCTTTTGGTGCGCCCTTCCCACCAGGGGCGGGGGATCGGCGGCGTGCTGTTGGAGCAGTTGAAGGCGCATTACGCGGCGTATCACAAGATCGCGCTCATCGGAGAACATCCCGCCGCGGCGTTTTACCGCGCGCACGGATTTTGGGCGGAGACCAACGCCGATCCCATGTATTATTTCCCGACGCATCCCGAATACGCGGCGCCGCACCTTGAAAAATATCCGCTGCTCGAATACGACGGCGCGCAGGACGCCGTGTTCTCGCCCGCCGATTTCGATATCCCCGCCGTCTGTCCCGAAAAGTGCGTGATCGCCTTTTCGTACGACGAGGTGGAGCTGCTCGCAAAGCGGCTGGGCGCCGAAAAAGTCGACGATATGAAGACGTGCACCGCTTCGCTCCCGCTGTACAGGGTGAATATCGAGGGGGAGGCGATCGGGCTGGTATGCGGCTTTTTGGGCGCGGCGGGCGCGGCTGCGCAGCTCGATGAGCTCATCCACCAGGGCGGGCGCAAGTTCGTGGTGTGCGGCGCGGCAGGGTCTTTATTGGACGCTCCGCTCGGGGCGCTCGTGCTGCCCGAACGTGCCGTGCGCGACGAGGGGGCGAGCTTCCACTATCTGCCGCCCTCCCGCGAGATCGTCGCCGACGAAGCGCCGCTGCGCGCGATCGCCGCGGTGCTCAAAGAACGGGGCGTTGCTTACACGGTGGGCAAAACGTGGACGACGGACGGCTTGTACCGCGAGACGCCCGCCAAGGTTGCGCTGCGCCGCAAGGAGGGCTGCACGGTGGTGGAGATGGAGGCGGCTGCCCTGATGGCGGTCGCGCGTTTCCGCGGCGTACAGCTCGGCTATATCCTCTATTGCGGGGACGATATGTCGGGCGAGACGTACGATCACCGCGCCTTTTTCGAGGCGGAGGATGTGCGCGTGCGCGTGGCTTCGTTGGCGCTCGCCTGCTGTAAACGCCTGTAAAGAAAGAAAAAACCGCGCGTTCCGAACGCGCGGTTTTGTTATTTTTGCGTTTTTTCTTGTTGGTGTGCCACCAATTTTTCGACGATGCGGACGAAAGCGTGCGCGTCCTCTTCGCCGATGATCTGCGTGAGCTCGCGGGCGAGCGCAAGCGAACGCTCGTGCACGGCGAGGTATCCTTCGAGATGTTCGGGCACGATCCGTACAAAGGTGGTGCGTTTGTCCTTGCCCTCGCTGCGTTCCAGATAGCCCTGCTCCACGAGTGAATCGATGGTGCGGTTAACGAGCGATTTGAGCATGCGCGTTTCCGTCACGATCTCCTTGAAGGAGACGCGCCCGTCGCCGCCCTCGCAGTAGCGGTGGTAGGCGACCAGCATGACGATGGCTTCGTTATACACCATCCCTTTGGTGATGCGCGTGTTTTTGAGGATACCCGTCAGACGGACCCAAGCGGTGATGAGTTGCTCTTCCAGACGCTCCTGCACGATATTCACTCCGTGAACTTTTTCCTTGATTATACACCCTGAAAGGACAAATGTCAAGGGAAAGCCGCCGCGCGCCGCGTTGCTTTTTTTGCGCGGATATGGTATACTGTAAGGGAGCAATACGAACCCGATCAAAGCATTCATGACTTTTTGTGAGGTGCGATATGCAGCTTCCCGCGGACGACGGTATTTTATTGAGTATGATCAACATGAAACTGCGCGATGCGTACGACTCTTTGGATGCGCTGTGCGACGATCTCGAACTTGACCGCGCCGCGCTCGAAGCGCGCTTTGCGGCGCTCGGCGTTGCATACGACGCTGCCGAAAACCGCGTCCGTTGAGAGGACGGGAGTTATCCACATTTCCACAAGGTTAGTGTGGATAACGGGAAAAGAATGTGTAAAATGTCGAAAAGTGCCGCAAAGGAAGCGGCGGGGGAGGCGCAATGTCGGAATACGATCTGATGAAGTTGTTTTCGCAGTTCGACGGCGAGGTGAACGAGAGCGATTTCACGCCCGAAGAGCTCATGGAATATCTGACCTATCGCGAGGGAGAGGAAACGCCCATGACGCTTGCGCAGTGGAAGCAGGCGTATTTCGAAAAGTACGACGACGTAAAGGATAAAAGCCTGAAAAAGCAGGATTGGTGAGGGGCATGTCCGCATACGACTATCTGATCTTCGACGCCGATCATACCGTGATCGACTTTGACGCCGATGAGCGCCGCGCCTTTGCCGCAGCCTTCCGCGCGGCGGGCATACAGCCGACGGCGGACATGGTCGAGGCGTGCTGGGCGTTTTCCGCCAAAAATTGGGGAGATCTCGGGCTGCACGACGTGCACGTGCCCGCCATTCGCGCCCGTTACCACGATCTTTATTATACCCATGTCCGCGATATCATGCAATTTGCCGACGAAAAGTACCGCCTCGGCGCGGGCAGGGTGGCGGCGGAACAGGCGTTCAGCGAAACGCTTTCGCGGGAGGCGCACCCCGTTGAGGATGCGCCCGCCGTGCTGCGGGCGCTCGCCGCGCGCTATCGGCTGTGCATCGCCACCAACGGGCTCACCGCCATGCAGGTGGGGCGGCTCGCGGGGCTTGCGCCACTCTTTTGCCGCGTCTTTATTTCGGAGGAGATGGGGTGCATCAAGCCCGACCCCGCCTTCTTTTTCACGATGACGGAACAGCTCGGCACGACGGCGGAACGCTGCCTGATGGTGGGGGATTCGCTCGCGTCCGACGTCGCGGGCGCGAACGCCGCGGGGATGGACTGCGTCTGGTTCTCCCGCCGCGGCGAGGCGCTGCCGCAAGGCGTGCGCGTACGGGCGGTCATCCGCCATCTGAACGAACTGCTGCAATGGCTGTAATACAAGGCGCCGCCCGCTGCTTTCGCCGCGGGCGGCGCCTTGTTATAACTCCCTCAGACTCGGTTACGCTCGACAGCTCCCGCTAAGAGGGCGCCGAGGCGACTCCCTCAGTCTCGCTTGCGCTCGACAGCTCCCTCTAAGAGGGCGCCGAGGGCTATGGCAGGCTCGCGCACACCCTCTCGCCTCCCTCCATGAGGGAGGTGCCCCGCAGGGGCGGTGGGAGTTCTCGCCTCCCTCTATGAGGGAGGTGGCTGCGCGGCACCACCGCGCAGACGGTGGGAGTTTGCAGGTGCGGGCGTTTGTCAGAATTTATCTGCCAGCGAAAAGCGGAAGGTGTGCGACGCTTCGCCGTAGTGCTCGTTGGCGACCCAATAGACGGTTTTTTCGGTGAGATCGTATACGACGCTGTGCACGGTGAGGCTGTTGCTGTCGTCGTTCGTCCAATTGCGTCTGCCGACGCTCGCCAGAATGTCCATGGCGGCGTCCATGTCTTCCACGACGCCGTCGGTGGCGGAGAGCTGCGCGTAGATGTGGTCGTAACGGTCTTTGCCGTGCTTCGTCTCGCCCTCGCCGTAATAGCCGGGCTGCAGGATGAAGTTGGTGATCCACTGATAGTCCGCCGCGCCCTCGGCTTCGCCGATGTGCGCATCGTCGTCGTTGCGGATGACGTGCAGGGTGCGTGCGGAACCGTCGTTATCCGTGAGGTTGGTGCCGTTCGTCCATTCGAGGATGGCGCTCGCACCCGTCGCGTCGGCGATCATGTAATGGAAGGATGTGCCTGCGGAATCGTGCATGTCGTAGCCCTCGATCATCTCGATCGCCTCGTCCACCGTGGCGCAGTAGTCCAAGATCATGCGCATCATGGTCGTGGAGGTGATATCGGGCTTATTCGTCTGCTGGTCGGTGGCGACCGTCGTCGCCCCCTGATAGCTCATAAAAATGCCGCAGCTCAGCCCCTTCTCGTTCATGCCGTCGAGGGGCGCGTAAGGCGCGGCGAGGCAGGTGATCTTGTTGAGGAGCCCCTCCACGTCCTTATCCTGATCCATCCCCAAAAATTGCAGATCGACGGTGCTCACCGAGGCGTATCTTCCGTTTTCGGGCTTCGTGAACACGATCGCCGTGTTCGTCTCGTCAAAATCGTAATTGCGGGCAAAGAGGCGGCTCCCCGTCGGCGTTTTTGCCGTAAAGGCGCTGCAATTGATGGAGCTTTGCTCGATGCTCATATCGATGAGCCCGCGCGTGATGCTGTCGGTGATAAAGCCGATGAGCTCGTCGTCGCTCGAAGCGCCGCCCTGCTCGAGGAAGGCGTCAAAATAGTACCCGCCCGAAATGTCCATACGGTACACCGCGCCGTCCTGATGGCTTGCATCGCGGTCGATGAGCTTGCGGAAGGACGAAACGCTTGCGATCTCGTGCCGCCATACGATGGCTGCCGCGCCCACGAGCGCGCACAGCACGATGAGCACGGCGCACAGCACGATCGCTACGATCTTCACCCATTTGGGCGAACGCTTTTTTGTAGTCTCTTGTTGCATGAAAATTCCTCCGTACGTTCGGCGGCGCGTCTCTGCGCCGTTCACTTTGTGACCGAACTTGTGCATTATAGCACGACCGTCAAGCGATGTCAACAATTTTTATGACATTTTTCAAGGCGGCGGACAGCAAAAACGCCGCCCGCGGTTCGGTCGTCGGGGCGGCGTGGCGTTTGTATGAAGCGTTTTACGCCTGCGCGTCGGGCGCGGCGGGGGGCAGAGGCTTTTGTTTGTGGTCGAGGAAGGCGGGCACGCCTTTCTTGCGCATTTTTGCAACGAACAGATAGAGGGGGATGCCCAGCCCGTACACCAAAACGGCTTCGGTGAGCAGCAAGGATGCGAAGTTCGTCCAATAGGCGAGCGGGACGGTCGCTCCCGCCGAGGTATCGTTGCACAAGAACACGATGACGAGCGGGATGACAAAGGCGTTCCAAAGGACGGGGAAGAGCCCGCCCAAGCCCACTTTGAGCGCGACGGCGCATTTTCCTTCGTACTTGCGGAAGAGATATCCGATCAGGAAGGTGCAAAGGGATGCCGCGAGCGTCGCCAGCGAGCCGATGAACACGTCGTAGATCAAAAAGGGCGAGGCGAGGTTGGAGAGCATGCATCCCACATACAGCGCGGGGACGGCTTCGGGGAAAAAGAGGGGCAGCACGGTGAGCGCCTCGCCCGGGCGGATCTGAAAGATGCCTTGATAGGCGACGGGCATAAAGGCGTAGGTGAGCGCCACGTACAGCGCGGCGATCACGCCTGCGCGGCACAGGCGCTTGGTGGTGAAAAAGTGTTTGGACATGAAAAAACCTCGGTTTTTTTATTCGGAAGTGTTGACCGAAAACCTTCCGTGCGAGGGGTATTGTAGCATGTTTTCGCGTTCACGTCAAGCAAAATCAGCGCAGGGTGCGGGTGGGGCGGAAGACGGCGAGCCAAAAAAGAAGCCACAGCGCCGAGACGCCCGCAAGCGTGAGCGCGGCGCGGTAGGCGACCGCGTTCTTGAAGGTGAGAACGGCGACGAGGTCAAACCCCGTCAGCGCCCACGCGGCGGCGGACACGCCGAACAGGATGAGGCATGCGCAGCAAAACAGAGTGGTGAACTTCATGCATGCAGTATGCGCAGGATGCGCTGCGATCATCAAAAACGAAAAAACCGCCGCCCGAACGGGCGGCGGCATCGAACGGATACTGTTTGGATGCCGTGCGGCGATCAGCTTTCGGGCGGGGTCTCGTCGCTTTCCGTCTCCGAAGGCGCGCCGTCCTCCGCGCCTTCGGCGGCGCGTTTGGAGAAGTACTTTTTGAAGATGCTCCTGCGGAAGAGCAGGATATTCAAAACGACGAAGCATACGCCCACGATGATGCAAGTGATGAGCGCCGTCATGTTGCTGTTTGCCGCCCACGGCGCAAGGAACATGAGCGGGAAGCCGAACACGATGGCGGGCAGCGTCTGATACACCAGATTTTCGCTGGCGGGCGTGCGGTAGCTGCCGTCGACCTCGCGCAGCAAGATCATGCCCGTGCTCGCCGTGCCCGTGAGCATCCCGAAAAAGGCGAGGAACTGCTCGTGACGGTAGGCGGGGAAGAGCTTTTTGCAGACGAAATTGACGTAGAAGAAGGTGAGGAAGGTCCCCGCGAGCGCCAGCAGCACGAGCACGCCCCAATAGGTCGCGAGCAAGGGGAGCTGGATGGCGGCGACGCCCGCCACGATCATGAGGTCGAACGCGAACCCGCTGATGCGGTCCATCATATAATTGTTGACGATGCGCTTTGTGACGATCTTCTTCTCGTACATCTTATTGAGGACGGCTTTTGCGGGCACGGTCAGCAAAACGCCGACAAGGAAGTTGAACCCGAACAGCGTATCCGAGAGGGAGGGCAGCAGCAGCGAGAGCCCGTACATGATGCCGAAGGAGAGGGCATAGATCCCCAGAACGATCGCCCACTGCACGGTCATCTTATCGACGGAGGAGACGGCGGGGATCTCGTTCTCGTCCTCGTAATCGGCGAGGGTGGAACGGCGGTAGGAGGTATCGATGGTGATCTTTCCCTTCCTGCGCATCACGTTGATATAGATGACGCCGCCGATGCACGCGACCAAAAAGCCGAGCGCCGCCACGGTCAGCCCGAAATTGGCGCCTCCCACAAAGCCGTGTTCGTTCTCATAGATCTTGCCGTAGTTGAGCGCCTGTCCCGTGCCCTGCCCGAACCCGAACGCAAGCAGGATCCCCGCGGCGGAGATCATGCCGTCCGTGCCGATCGCCCACACCGCGACGATGGTGATGATGAGCCCCGCGAACGCCTGGATCAGGTATCCGTTCACCGTGGTCACGCCCGAATCGAACACTTCGACGGCGCGTTTTTTGGTGAACTTTTTCTTGGAGCTGCGCATGCCCGAGGCGATGAACCCGATGCCGAGGCAGTGATAGGTCACGAGTTCGAGCACCTGCATGCCCGTCATCGATCCGTCCGTCCCGTCGCCGAAGGCGGCGAGATTGAACAGATAGTCGCCCGCCGCGTAATATACGATCGTCGAGACGACGAGCAGCAGCAGCCCGCCCAGCACCGAGACGGGGATGAGCGTCTTTTTGAGCGCGGGGATGAATTGTTTTAAGGCGGCGGCGACGAGCATGCTCAAAAGCAGCGCCGCAAACACCATGATGAGCGTCCATACGCTCAGCTCCGAAAAACTCATATCACAACTCCTTGTTTTGCGTTTCCTGTTCGCGGGCGCGCTTCACGCCTTCGAATACGTGGACGTATTTTACAGAACAAAAGCGTTCGTCGCCCTTCACCTG
>CALVPW010000039.1 GCA_944354085.1 uncultured Clostridia bacterium
GGCGATTCAGAGCATGGTGCCCCTGGCGCTGAAAGCTGTGGAGGAACTGAAGAACCACGGCATCTCCGCGGAGCTGACCCCGTCGAGGTGTTCCGCCTCTCGTCGGGCAATACCGAGAACGTGGCGCTGTACGCACCCGACGCGGGATGCGATCTTGCGGCGTTCCGCGACGTGGTGTTTTTGGACCGCCCGCCCGCGTGCGCGCTGCAAACGGACGGGGCGAACGTCGTCGTGTGCGGCGAGATCGACGGCGGCAGGGCGCTTTACAAGCTCTCCGCGGCAAGGAGCGATCTTTTGGCGGTGTTCGCGGCGCTTTGCACAGAGGGGGACAAGGTGACGGGCGCAAGTTATGCAGAAGCTGCAAAAAACTGCGGCGGGCTGGGTTTTTTGCCCGAGCAGTTCATCTTTGCCATGACCGTATTCGAGGAACTCGGGCTCGTCTCGCTCGCCGACGGAAGGCTGCGCGTCTTCCGCGGGAAAAAGACGGAGCTCTCCCGCTCGCAGCGCTATAACGCTGCCGTACGCTTTTTGGAGGAATGAGTATGGAATCCGTCCTCATGAAGATCTACGAATTTTATACGGGCGGCGACCGCGACATGCTGCTGCGCGCCTACGACTTTGCCAAGGAAGCGCACCGCAATCAGCGGCGCGCCTCGGGCGAGCCCTATTTTATCCATCCGTGCGCCGTGGCGGAGATCCTGGTCGATCTCGGGCTGGACGCCGAGACGGTCGCGGGCGCGCTTCTTCACGACGTGATCGAGGATACGCCCGCCACCGAGGAGGACGTCCGCCGCGAATTCGGCGAAGGCGTTTTAACGCTCGTCTCGGGCGTGACAAAGCTGGATAAGATCGTCTTCAAATCGCAGGAAGAGGAGGAGGCGGAGAACTTCCGCAAGATCTTCATTGCGATGGCGAAGGACATCCGCGTCATCATCATCAAACTTGCCGACCGTCTGCACAACATGCGCTCGCTCAATTATCTTTCCAAGGAGCGGCAGCAAAAGATGGCGCGCGAGACGCTGGATATCTACGCGCCCATTGCGGGAAGGCTGGGTATTTCGCAGATCAAGTGCGAGCTCGAAGATCTTTGCCTCAAATATCTCGATCCCGCCGCATTCGAATTTTTGGTGGAGAGCATCCATCAAAAACTCGAAGAGCGCAACCGCTTCGTCGACTACGTCGTGGAGGAGATCAACGCGATCTTAACGGAGAGCAAGATCCACGGCGAAGTGTTCGGGCGCCCCAAGCATTTTTATTCCATCTATAAAAAGATGAAAGATAAGCACAAGACGCTCGATCAGATCTACGATCTTACGGCGGTGCGCGTCATCGTGGGCACGGTGGACGAGTGCTACGAGGTGTTCGGCAAGATCCACAAGCGCTGGAAGCCCATCCCCGGGCGCATCAAAGATTATATCGCAACGCCCAAACCCAACTTTTATCAGTCGCTGCATACGACGGTCGTCACCAACTTCGGGCAGCCCTTCGAGATCCAGATCCGCACCGAGGAGATGCACCGCACGGCGGAATACGGTATCGCCGCCCATTGGAAGTACAAGGAACAGCGCGAAGAGGAGAGCTCGCTCGACGCCCGCATCGCATGGATCCGCGAGGTGATGGAACTGCAGGGCGGCTTAAAGGACTCCAAGGAGTTCATGGATACCGTCAAAGGCGAGCTGTATTCCACCGAACTTTTGGTCTTTACGCCAAAGAGCAAGGTCATCTCGCTCCCCATGGGCGCAACGCCCGTCGACTTTGCGTACGCCATCCATTCGGAGATCGGCAACCACTGTACGGGCGCAAAGGTCAACGGCAAGATCGTCCCTTTGAACACGCAGCTCGAACTCGGCGACGTGGTGGAGATCATCACCTCGCCCACGAGCAAAGGTCCTTCGCGCGATTGGCTCAAATTCATCAAATCGTCGTCGGCGCGCGCCAAGATCAAGTCCTTCTACAAAAAGGAGATGAAGGACGATAACATCCGTTTGGGGCGCACCATGCTCGAGGAGGCGGCAAAACGCAAGGGCATGGTGCTGTCAGAGCTCGTCACGCCCGAGAGCTTCAAAAAGGTCTCCGAAAAGCTCTCGTTCGATACGCCGGACGAAATGTATTCGGCGATCGGATACGGCGCGATCTCGACCAATCAGGTGCTCTTCAAACTGATGGATTACTTCCGTAAGGAAGCGCCCGCGCCCATCCTGCCCACGCCGTTCAAGGAAAAGAACGCCAAGGGCTCCGTCACCATCAAGGGCATGTCGGGGCTGCTCGTGTCCTTTGCGGGCTGCTGTTCGCCCGTCCCCGGGGACGAGATCGTCGGGTTCGTCACGCGCGGCAGGGGGATCGTCATCCATCGCAAAGACTGTCCGAACATGAAGAACGCCGACCCCGCACGTCTGCAGCCTGCCGAATGGACGGCGCAGGAGGGACAGGCGCGCTTCAAAGCGTCCATCGTCGTGCTCGCCGAAGAACAGGGCGCGGCGCTTTCGGCGATCTCCGCTTCCATTGCCGAGATGAAGCTCGAGATCTCTTCCATCAACGGCCGTTACGATAAAAACAATTCCGCCATCGTGGAGGTGGGCGTCGCGCTCACCAACCGTCAGGACGTCGAGGTGCTCATCGGCAAGATCCGCCAGCATCCCAAGATCTTGGACGTGCGCAGAACGGCGAACTGAGGAACGCAGCGCCGCTACCGCCGCGCGTGCAGGCTTCGGCGGCGAAGGAGGAAGGATGCAAGTTTTTAAGATCTATCCCATCGGATTTGCGGCGAACAGCTATCTCGTCACGGCGGACGGGAAGAACGCCGTCGCCATCGACCCCGCGCAGCCGCGTATCCTCCAAGAGGCGGAAAAACGCGGGCTCACCGTGAAAGCCGTGCTTTTGACGCACGGACATTTCGACCACATCGGCGGCTGCGCCGCGCTGCAGGCGGCGGGCGCTAAGATCGGTTGCCTTGCCGCAGAGCGTCCGCTCGTCACGGGGACGGATAACCTCGCGGCGCAATTCGGGGTACCCATGTCCGCGTTCCGCATCGATTTCACCTTCGAGGACGGTACCATGCTCGACCTGTGCGGGATGCACTTCCGCGTCATCGCAACGCCCGGGCATACCGCGGGCGGGGCGTGCTATGCGGCGGAGGGGTGTTTGTTCACGGGCGATACGCTGTTCGCGGGCGACGTGGGACGCACCGATCTTCCCACGGGCAGCGGGCGCGATCTGATGCGGAGCGTGCAAAAGCTTTTCGCCCTCGAGGGCGATCATACCGTCTACGCGGGGCACGGCGAGGACAGCACGCTCTCCTACGAACGAAAATATAACGGATACATACAACAATGCTGACGAGCGATCTTCCCTTTCTCCCGCCCGAGCTCATGGACGTGGTGCGCCTCTTCGAAGGCGCGGAACAACTTTCCGTCGAACATCACGGCGCTTATCGGAACGGCGTCTTTTACAACCGTTTCGTCGTGGACGGACGGGTATACGAGAGCGAGCGCGCCGCCGCGGCGGAGGATGCGCTCACCTATAAGAGCCTTTGCAAGCGCTATGCAAAGCTCGCGCTTTACCGCATCCTCTCCGAACGGACGGGCGAAACGCTCCCGTGGGGCGCGCTCACGGGCATCCGCCCCACCCGCCTTGCCTATGCCGAGCTCGAGGCGGGGCGCGACTTCGGGCCGCTCTTCGAGGAGATGGGCGTTTCGCCCGAGAATACCGCGCTTGTCCGCCGTGTCATCGAGGGGCAAAAGGGGATCTACGAGCGGAGCGAGGGCAATTGCGACCTCTTCGTCTCTCTCCCGTTTTGTCCCACAAAGTGCAGCTACTGTTCCTTTATCACGGCGCCCATCGCGGCAACGCGCAAATATCTTGCAGACTATCTTGCGGCGCTCGAACGCGAGCTCGCGGCTGCCGCGCCTCTCATAAAGACACTGCGTTCGGTGTACATCGGCGGCGGCACGCCCTTCGTGCTGGAAGCGGACGAGCTCGAACGCGTGCTCGCGGCGATCGCGCCTCTTCGTCAGAACGGCTGCGAATATACCGTGGAGGCGGGCAGACCCGACGTTTTCACCCGCGAAAAGCTCGACGTCTGCGCCAAATACGGCGTCACGCGCATCTGTATCAACGCGCAGAGCTTTTCCGATGAGACGCTCGCCGCCATCGGCAGGAAGCACACCGCCGCCGATCTCGACGCCGCCTTCCGCATGGCAAAAGATTATCCGTTTTCCGTCAATTGCGACCTCATCGCGGGGCTCACGGGGGAGAGCGTGCAGTCGTTTTGCGCGAGCGTGGATGCGGCGGTCGCGTACGCACCCGAGAATATCACCGTGCATACACTGTGCCTGAAAAAGGGCGCGCGCCTCAAAGAGGAAACGGCGCGCCTCGAGGCGGGGCGGCTCGCGGAAAGGATCGCCTACTCCCGCGCGGCGCTCACGCAGGCGGGGTACGGACCGTACTATCTGTACCGTCAGAAATATATGGCGGGCTCGCACGAGAACGTCGGCTGGACAAAACAGGGGCATGCCTGCGTGTATAACGTCGACGTGATGGAGGAGATCGCCGATAACCTCGCCGTCGGAGCGAACGCCGTCTCCAAAAAACTGTTTGCGGGCGGCAGGCGCATCGAACGCCACGGCAGCCCCAAGGATATCCCGACCTATCTTGCAAAGACAGCTCAGCTCATATCTGAGCGCGCCGCACTCTTTGCGTGATACAAGATCTCCGTCCGAACGGGGATCTTTTATTTATTTGTACGCGCGTACGCGCGCGAAGGCTGCGGCGCCTTTGCGGCACTATATCTTGTGTCCGTCCGCCCGTTTCGGCGCAAGAAAAAACTTCCCGAAAAATATTCCGAAAAAAAGCGCAAATTGTCTCAAAAAATGCTTGACGAAATAATTTGCCTGTGCTAATATATGTAAGCTGTCTCGCAAGACAGCTTGCTTTTTCCAAAAAAGCCCCTGCTTTCGCAGGGAAGCCGCAGATTGACAACTGTATAGCAAGAAAAGTACGTAAGGCAAAGAGAAATTCTAAGGCATGCGTGAGAGCGCATGCCGCCGGTTAATACAATTTTTCGTTAGGACGATAAGTCGGACTCTGAAGAAAAGTGGAAATCGGCCGAGTAAAAGTCATAGAATTTTGAAAAGAGAAGAGACGAGTAGAAAGATCAAGCTACGAAGGGCTCACGGAGGATGCCTTGGTATATGGCGCCGAAGAAGGACGTGGCAAGCTGCGAAAAGCTGCGGGGAGGAGCAAACATCTTAAGATCC
>CALVPW010000040.1 GCA_944354085.1 uncultured Clostridia bacterium
AAGTGCACGCCCGAGGTAGGGGAAACGTCGCGCCCGTCCATAAAGCCGTGTACGTACGTCTCGGGAACGCCGTGGCGCTTTGCCATCTCGAGCAGCGCAAACAAATGCGTGATGTGGCTATGCACGCCGCCGTCCGACAAAAGTCCCCACAGGTGCAGCTTTTTGCCGTTCATTTTGGCGTTTTCCATCGCCTTGATGAGCGCGGGGTTCCGGAAGAACTCGCCGTCTTCGATCTCTTTGGTGATCTTGGTGAGATCCTGGTAGACGATGCGCCCCGCACCCATGTTCAGGTGCCCGACTTCGGAGTTGCCCATCTGCCCGTCGGGAAGACCGACAAAGCGGCCGCTCGCGCCCAGCGTGGCGGAAGGGTAGTTCTTGCGGTAGGCGGTCACGTTCTTGCTGCCGTCGAGCGAGATGGCGTTGCCGTCGCCTGCGGGCGCAAGCCCGTAACCGTCCATGATGATGATCGCATAAGGTTTTTTCATATCTGTATTCTCCCCGAAAAGGTTTGACGCGTTACATCAGGTCTTTGGGCAGGCGCATGCCTTTGATGCCCTTGTCGAAGTGTACGATCTCGGCAAAATCTTTGGCTTTTAAGGATGCGCCGCCGATGAGCCCGCCGTCGATCTCGGGCATGTCCATGAGCTGACGGCAGTTGCCCGCGTTCATCGAGCCGCCGTATTGGATGCGCATGCGCCGCGCGGCGTCTGCGCCGTACAATTCGGCGCACTTTCTGCGGATAAAGGCGATCGTTTCGTTCGCCTGTTCGCACGTCGCCGTTCTGCCCGTGCCGATCGCCCAGATGGGTTCGTACGCGACGACGAGTTTGGAGATATCTTTTACGTCTTTGAGACCTTCCGCGAGCTGACGGCTGAGCACGCGCTCCGTTCTGCCGCCCTCGCGTTCGGCGAGCGTTTCGCCGATGCAGACGATGGGGATGAGCCCTTCTTTGATGGCGGTGAGCACGCGCATGTTGACGAGGTCGTCCGTTTCGCCAAAATACTGGCGGCGTTCGCTGTGACCGATGATCACGTATTTTACGCCGTATTCTTTGAGCATTTCGGCAGAGATCTCGCCCGTGTACGCGCCGCGTTCGGCGTAGTGCACGTTCTGCGCGCCGAGGGCGATGTTACTGCCTTCGAGCGCCTGGGCAACGGCGGGGATGTCGATCGCGGGGACGCACACCACGACCTCGCACGAGGCGCCTTTGACGAGCGGTTTGAGCGCGTTCACGAGCGCCACACCCTCTTTCGCGGTGTTGTTCATCTTCCAGTTGCCTGCGATGATGGGGTTCCTGAAGTAGGATTCTTTCATGTGTTCCTCCTAAAATTTATCTTCTTCCCCACAGGCTATTATAGCACAGATTTTATAAAAAGGCAACGCCCGCGGCGGATTTCGCGCGGGTTTTTCAAAAAATCTTTTTGTCTTGCGCAAAAGAGGCGCGCCCCCGCCGTGAGAGGGCGCGGCAGCGCGAATAAAAGATCACCGCCCGTGCGTGCACGGGCGGTGACAAAGGAGGTAAAAAACCAAACGAATGATCAGTTCTTGTCGTTCAGGCAGGCGATGCCGGGCAGGACCTTGCCTTCGAACAGTTCGAGCGAAGCGCCGCCGCCCGTCGAAATGTGCGTGATCTTATCGGCAAAGCCGAGCTGCGTGCAGGCAGCCGCGGAATCGCCGCCGCCGACGATGGTCGTAGCGCCCTTGGCGTCTGCCAGCGCCTGCGCCACGGCGATGGTGCCCGCGGCGAGGATGGGGTTCTCGAACACGCCCATGGGACCGTTCCAGATGACCGTTTTCGCGCTCTTGACCCTGGAGGCGAAGAGCTCCCGCGTTTTCGGTCCGATATCCAAGCCCATCATGTCGGCAGGGATCTCGTGCGAGGGAACGATGCGCGTTTCGATCTGCGCGTCGATGGGATCGGGGAAATCCTTGGTGATCACGGTATCGATGGGGAGGAGCAGTTCCTTGCCCATGTCAGCCGCTTTTTTCATCATATCTTTGCAGTAGTCGATCTTCTCGTCGTCGACGAGGGAGGTGCCGACCGTGCCGCCCTGCGCTTTGATGAAGGTATACGCCATACCGCCGCCGATGATGAGCGTATCGCATTTTTCGAGCAGGTTGGAGATGACGTTGAGCTTATCCGCGACTTTCGCGCCGCCGAGGATGGCGACGAAGGGACGCACGGGGTGCTCGAGGGAGTCCGCCATCACGGTGAGCTCTTTCTCGATGAGGAAACCGCAGACCGCCGTCTTGACGAGCCCGTATTCGACGATCGCCGCCGTGGAAGCGTGCGAGCGGTGCGCCGTGCCGAATGCGTCGTTCACGTAGATATCGCAGAACGCGGCGAGTTTTTTGCAGAATTCAAGGTCTTTCTTCTCTTCCTCCCAGTGGAAGCGGAGGTTTTCGAGCAAAACGCATTCGCCCGCTTTGCAGGCGGCGACTTTCGCCTGCGCGTCGGGACCGACGACGTCTTTTGCGAAGGTGACCTTGCCGTCCAAAAGCTCGTTAAGGCGGGCAGCCACGGGCGCGAGGGTGAGCTTTTTCAGATCGTCCTTTTTCGCCTTCTCGATGATGGCTTGCTTGGCGGCAGCCTGTTCTTCGGCGGGGAGCGCCTCGACCTTCGCCTTGTCCTTTTTGTTGAGCTTGACTTCGTCGGAGAAGATGGAGTGGGGCTTGCCCATGTGCGAGCAGAGGATGACCTTTGCGCCGTGCTCCATCAGGTATTTGATGGTGGGAAGCGCCCCGATGATGCGGTTCTCGTCGGTGATCTTGCCGTCCTTCATGGGGACGTTAAAATCGCAGCGGACGAGGACGCGCTTGCCCTGCCAGTCTTTGATGTCTTTGACCGTCATTTTGTTCATAAGATCTCGATCTCCTTGTTCATTCGATTTCCATCATATTGTAATGCTTTCGGGCGGATTTGTCAATACTTTGATGGAAAAATCACCCGAATTCGCAAGAAAAGGACGGCGCATATATAAAAAAGAACGCGCCCATGCAAAATGGGAGCGCCTTTGGGAGGATGCCCCGAGGCATCGGGGCGGCGCGGCGGCTTTCATGCGGGGACCGCCGCGGCGAGATGAAGATGTGCAATGGGCAGTTGCACTTCGGGCGGAAGGGCGTCTTACCCGTCCGTCCGCATCCATTGTAGCAAACAGATGTAAAAAAATCCGCACAAAGTTGTAATAAAATTGTAAATTTTTTGCGGACGAAGCAATTTTTTTGCGATCATTCTCTGCCGCGCGAGAGAGTGACGGCGCCGATCTCCACGCCGCCGATGATGATCGTCGTCTCTTGCAGCCGCATATCTTCTCGGATACCGACGTTTTGCTGCATGGGGGTGACGGCGTCATCGAAGTAAGGCGCATATTGCGTATAGATATACTCCGACTGCGTTGATCCGGTGTGCCCGGCGGGGAAAATATAATGTTCCGTACAATACACGCGGACAAAGGCAAAGTCGGACAGGGCAATGCAGTCATAGCCGCCGTCCTCTGCGGGCAGGTATTGCCGGGAGAGGATGTCATGGACGGAGACATAATAGCTGTCCCATCTTGCGCCGTCGGGATTTTCGGGCGTAAAGGTTTGGGTAAAGCAGCGGTTTTCGTCTGCGCTGATGACGTAGACGGCAGGAGAAAGCAGCGTATCACCGTATTGCGTCGTAAATTCCCGTTCCGTGTACAAATAGGTACAGTGTTCGCCGAGCACGGCTTCCGCTTCGTCGCCCAGCCGTTCGCGGAGCGTCTCCGCCGAGACAACTTCTACGCCGAATTGCGAAAGTGCTTCCTCCATGTCCTCGTCGGGGAAGGTGAGGGCATCCTGCTCGGAAAGGTATTGCGCGATCGCGTCGCCGACGGGATGGTTGGTGTATGCCGAGAGCGGATAGGAAATTTCCGCTTCCGCACAGCCGCAAAGCAGCATTGCGACAGAGAGGGAAAGTGCAGGAATTACAATGGCAATCTTCTTTTTCACAATTCAAACCTCGATTGGAAAGTTAGCGGATTTGGGTTGGGGAATCAGGGTTAAGTAAATTAACGGTCTGTACAGTGTTTCCAGCCTCGTCATGAATATCAACTGACTGCAACATTTCTTGCCGATCATAGTCTTTGGTTCCTGTTTTTCTATATTCAAAATATTCTTTGGTGCTGCAATACATGGGCGATTGATATTCCCCGTGCAGGATCGACGGGGCTATTTCTGTAACAGCATGACCATTTTCAATTGTCAATTTTTTAGCGCTAGACTCAATGTCGAACGATACATAGTTTGATTCTATGGGTGTTTTAAGCAACGATTTTGCGGCCGTTGACGTCCGCGAAGTCCTATGCTACCATAGCCGACCGAAAAAGCGCAAATTCAAGAGGTGCAATGAACGGTAAAAACCAATGAAAGAAGGCCGTGCGCGGCGGCAAAAGCGGCAGCCGATCCCCAAGCGGGTTAGCGGGGACGGCTCCGCGCCGCCGCGCTTTCTCGTCGCCGTAAACTTCGCTTTTCGGCGGCTTGCCAAAGCAACCCGCCCGCTTTGCTCCGTTACGTCTCCTCTTCCCAAAAAATCT
>CALVPW010000041.1 GCA_944354085.1 uncultured Clostridia bacterium
GTCGATCTCGAACGCTATCTTTGGGAGGAGTGATATGGCGGGCATCTATCTGCATATCCCGTTTTGCAGGCACAAGTGTACATACTGCGATTTTTGTTCGTTCCCCAACCGTATGGACGTGGCGGAAGCGTACATGGCGTGCCTCATCAAGGAGATCGAGATGCGCGGCAAAGAGCTCGAAGGGCGCACCTTCGATACCGTGTATTTCGGCGGGGGGACGCCTTCCGTCGTCGATCCCAAATATATCTACGCGGCGATGAAAAAGATCGAGGACTGTTTTTCGCTCTCCCGCCGTCCCGAGATCACCATCGAGATGAACCCCGGCACGGTGAGCGAGCAAAAGATCGCCCTGTACAAGCGCGCGGGCATCAACCGCTTTTCCATCGGCTTGCAGACGGCGATCGACGCGCAGCTCGAAGACCTCGGGCGCATCCACACCGTCCGCGACTATCTGTACTGCACCTCTCTTTTGAGGGGGGAGAACTTTTCGGCGGACGTCATGCTCGGCATCAAGGGGCAGACCCGTGAGGACGTGCGCAAGACCATCGAGATCGCCGCGGGCAGCGGGGCGAAGCATATCTCGATGTACGCGCTCACGCCCGAGGACGGCACGCCCATCTACACCGATTATCTCAACGGGGAGCTGCCCGACGCCGACGAGGTCGCCGCCCTGTACGACTACGGCTATGCGCTGCTCAAAGAAAAGGGGTATCATCGCTACGAGGTGAGCAACTTTTCAAAAAAAGGGTACGAGAGCAGGCATAACCTCAACTATTGGAAGCGCGGCGAATACGTCGGGCTCGGCGTTTCGGCGAGTTCCTTCTTCGCGGGGCGGCGGCTTTTGAACACCCTCGATCTCGACGAATACATGAAGTGCATCCTTTCGGGTTTTTATCCCGTGATCGACAGCGAGGAGGTGAGCGCCAAGGACGCGCGCTTCGAGTTCGTCATGCTGGGGCTGCGCACCGTGTACGGCGTTTCGGCAGCCGAATACAAAAAGGCGTTCGGCAGCGCGTGGAAGGAGGACTTTGCCGCCGCCTATCAAAAGACGAAGCGCTTTCTTTTGGAGGAAGGGGACGTGACGCGCATCCGGGATGAATATCTGTACGTGCAGAACGCCATCCTTTCCGAATACGCGCCGTAAGCGCATACATGCGAAAAAAGGAGCGCGCCCGCGGGCAGCGCTCGGGAGGATCATATGCTGGATTTCAAAAAAGGCTACTATGCGGACGTGCGCATCGAGGACAGAGCGGATACGCACGTCATCCTGCGGGACGGTAAGCTCGAAGAGTGCAAGGCGTCCCGCGTGAAAAGGGCGTTCCTGCGCGTGTACGACGGGAAGATGTGGTACTACGCCTCGACGAGCGACACGGACGGTCTGCAGCGGGAATTGGACGGGCTGTACGCGGCGGCGCAAAAGGATGCGGACGTTTCGCAGGACCCCGTCGTGCAGGCGTTCGAGGTCAACCGCGATACGCATCTGCGCTTTTCTGAAAACAGCGTGTGCAGCGTCCCGCTCGAAGAGAAGACGGCGTTCGTGCGGGAGGCGGCTGCGGCGGTCACGGGCGACGAGGTAAGGCTGGCGATGGTGCGCTATATCGACCGTCACAGCGATTACGAATTTTATTCGAGCAAGGGTGCGGCGCTCAGATACGATTTTCAGACGTGCGGCGTGAGCGTCGCGTTTGCGCTTGCGGAAGGGGAGAACAACCTGACGAACGCCTATCAGCGCGCCGATACCGATTTTGCGGCGCTGCGCGGCAAGGTGACGGCGGCAGGGATCAAGGAAGAGCTTGCCGAAAACATCGCCTTCATGAAGAACGCAAAGCCCGTGGAGGCGGGGGAATATCCCGTCATCCTTTCCCCGATGGTGGCGGGCGTATTTGCGCACGAATCGTTCGGGCACAAATCGGAAGCCGACTTTATGATCGGCGACGAGACGATGAAAAAGGAGTGGGCGCTGGGCAGCAAAGTCGGCTCGGATATCCTCTCCATTTATGACAGCGGTCTCGATCTCGGCAGCGGCTATGTGCCTTACGACGACGAAGGGACGAAGGCGCGCAAGACCTATCTCATCAAAAACGGCGTGCTCGCAGGCAGGCTCCACAGCGTGGGGACGGCGGTCGAGCTGGGAGAGCAGCCGACGGGCAACGCACGCGCGGTCTCCTGCGATTTCGAGCCCATCGTCCGCATGACGACCACCGTCATCGACGCGGGCGATCTGAGCAAAGAGCAGCTGTTCGCGGGCGTCAAGCACGGGTATTACATCAAAGATCTCAAACACGGCTCGGGCATGAGCACGTTCACGATCGCGCCCATGCTCTCCTACGAGATCGTGGACGGCAAGCTCGCGGATCCCGTCCGTATCGCCGTCATCACGGGGAACGTGTTCGAGACGCTCGCCCTCGTGGACGGGCTCTCCAACGAAAAGGAGATCTTCTCCTTCGTGACGGGCGGTTGCGGGAAGATGGAGCAGCTCCTCTTGAACGTCGGGTTCGGCGGGCCGTATGTGCGCATTTCCAAAATGAGAGTACAGTGAGGTGACGGGATGAAATACGAGATCATCAAAAGAAGGGAAACGGGATACAGCGTAGCCGTTGCGGCAAGCAGGGTGACTTCCTTCCGCAAAAACTTCAACGAAACGACGACCGTCCGCGTCTATGAGAACGGCTGCATCGGCATTGCGGGCGCGGTCGGCAAGGCGGATATCGAGGCGCTGAAAAACGAGGCGGCGGAAAACTTAAAAAAGGGCATCGCTTATCCCTGCTCGCTCGAAGGCGGAAAGGTGCGTAAGGACGCGCCCAAAGGGGAGATCGTCCCCGCGGACCGCATCGTGCCCGTCTTTGAGGAATTGCTTTCGGAACTTGCGCAAAAGGCGCCGGGATATCTTTTCGGAAACAAGATCAATCTCTCGTACGAAACGCATACGTACACCAATTCCGAGGGTACCATGTACGAGGCGAACGGCGCGGAACTTGTGTTCGCGCTCACGATCAAGGATAAAAAGAGCGCCAATCTTATGGACATGGTCTATGGAAAGCGCGCCTTCGTATACGACCGCGAAGCCGTCGTCAACGAGATCTTGGAGATGCTCCGCGCATACGAAGATCGCGTTCCCATGCCGCAAAAAGCGCTGCCCGTCGTCGTCGACCTCGGCATGTTCTCGCCGCTGTTGGGCGATTTCGTGGCGGAGATGTACGGTTCGGGCGCGGGGCGCATGGCGGGCAAGATGGGACAAAAGGTCTTTCATGAGCGGCTGAACGTGCTCATCGACCGCGAGCCGCCGTACACCGACCGCTTTTTCGATGCGGAGGGCGTCGTCAACGAGGGCGGGAAATTTTATCTCGTCAAGGACGGCGTGTTCTGCGGCGCGCTCACGACGAAACGGTCGGCGCAGCTCTTTTCGCTCCCTGTTTCGGGCGCGGCGGGGAGCACGTACGACGGCGTCCCCGGCGTCGTATTCACGGGTCTGCGTTTTGGGAATACGGCGGAGGGCCGCGCCGCGGCGGGAGAGTGCATTTACGTTTCGCTGGCGGAGGGCGGCGATATGACGACGACAGGCGATCTCGGCATCCCCGTGCAGCTGGCGTTTCTCATGAAGGACGGAAAGTTCGTCGGCAGGCTCCCCGAGCTCATGCTCTCGGGCAACGTGTTCGATGTTTTGGGCAAGGACTTCGTGGACGTGATCGCGCTTGCGGACGGCGACCAGCGCCTCGTGGCGCGCTTCGGCGTGCAGAAGGCGTGACGCCTCCTCAAAAAGAAAAGGATAAGAAAGATAAAACCGCGGCGGGCGCAGAGTTCTGCGTCCGCCGCGGTTTTTTGGGTCTGCAAAGCGGAAATGCTTGCAGCGCTTACCAGAGTTTTACGGGATCGAACCCGAACACCTGCACGACTTCGAACAGGTCGCAGTTGGCGATGTCGCGCGTCGTGCACACGGGGCCGCCGTCCGAATCGATGTCGTATCCCGCGTATTTGTATGCCTGCCACACGAGGTGCGAACAGTGCGTGACGGCGGGCGTTTCGCCCTGATCTTTGGGGGAGAGGATGCCGACGGTCACCGAGTACGTGATGTCTTCCAGCCGTTCGAGCGCCGTTTGGGCGATGGCGGCGCGCTCTTCTAAGGTGGCGCCTTTGAGGCGCAGCACCATAAAGTTGGTGCCGTTGCGGAACCAGCTGCTCCTGCCGTAGGAGACGGTGCTCGGCGTGCCCAGCGAAACAGATTCGAGCACGTCGCCGCGCGCGCCGTTCACGACGATCGCCGCATGCCCGTTGCGCCAGCCGAACGTGTGACAGGTGGAAGTGACGAGCACGTCGCCCTCTTCCAGATCGACGATGGGGGCGGTATAGCTCACGAACACGTCGCGGCGGGTGGTGAAGGCGACCTGCTGGTGGCGCGTCTCTCCCTCGTAAAAGAGCGCTTCCTGAAAGCGCAGGATGCGCTCGTCGTCGCCCTTCATGTCGTCGAGCGCGCTCTTTCCGAGCCCCGTCTGCAAATACAGGAAGGTATAGTCTTCCTCCGTCCACGTCTGCTTTTCGAGGGTGGGGCGGATATCCTCTTTGGCGTACGAAGGCAGCGTGCGCGCCGTCGCGTCGACCGCGTCGTCGGCGATCCAAAAGAACGCCGCCGCCAGCGTGACGAGCATGCTCAGCCCCATGAATACGGCGAGCAGCACGAACCCCGTCTTTTTTAAGATCTTTTTCACGGTGTGTCTCCGAGTGTGTCTTGCAGTGTCTCATATGAGTATACCGCATTTGCGGCGGGAAGTCAAACGCGCGCGGGTGAAATTTACGAGCGCAGCGAATCTTCCCGCCGCGCGAGCACCTCGCCCGTCTCGCCGTCCATGAGGAGCGCCACGCGGCGCGTCCCGTCCGTCACGGCAAAGTAATAATAATTTTTGTCGCGCTTCAAAAGCCGCACGCACAGTTCGCCGCAGAATACGCCTTCTTTGCGCATGTTGTCGAGCGTCTCCCGCTCGGCTTCCACGCCTTTCGCGAGCGCCTCGGCGGGGGTGAGCGTCTCCGCCGTCCTGACCGACGTCGCGGCGATCGTATGCGTTTTTCCGCCGTATTCGACGCGCAGCGAGACGCTCTCTTGGGGGAAGACGTCCGTCCCGACCGAGAAGGTATAGTCGCCGTAGGCGGTGCGGTAGGAGGCTTCGCCGCCCGTCCCGCCGTCGCCGATGTAGATCTCCACGTCGCCGTCTGGTTTGACGACGGGAACGAGCTCGACTTGCAGCGTTTTGCTCATCGGGCAGGGCACGCCGTCGTCGGCGTAGGGGTATTCGCGTTCGAGGCAGGAGAGCTGCAGCGTAAAATCTTCGGTCTCTGCCACGAACAGATCGCTGCGCACCTCGGAAAGGCGGTCGGAATAGTCGTACGGGGCGCACGCCGCGAACGCGGGCAGGAACAGGGTGAGAGCGAGCAGGGATAAAAAGCGTTTTTTCATGGTAATATGCATATGAATTTATGCACGGCGGCATGACTTTTCGCCGACTTTTTTCCCTCATTCGGTTGCATTTTTCCCGCGCGTGTGTTAAAATAGCTAAAATCGGGGCGCGGGGAAGGCGCTCCGTCACGATCATTATGAGAAAACTTGTCATCAAAACGGCGTTCATCACGCTGGGCGTTACCATCATCCTTGCCTTTGCCGTCTTCGGCATCGTCTCGCTCGTTGCGCCCTCCGTCATGATGCGGCTCACGCTCTCGCTCGGGCTGGAGCGCATCGGCGCCGATTACGCTTATCAGGAATATGAACGCACGGGCGACGCGGACTATCTTGCCCGCTCGTTCGAGATCTGCGCCGTGAACGGCTACGACGACAGGACGGCGGAAAACAGGTTCGAGCTGCTCTATATCGACGAGGCGGAGGCGTTCTCCGCGCTCTGCGAGGAGCGGGACGCCGCCGTGCAGTCGCCGACGGCGCAAAGTTACCGCGACTATGCGGTAGGGCTGGGCGCCACCGTCAAGTACCGCCTCGCAAACGATGCGGAGGGGTATGCGGCGGCGATCGAGCTTGCGGTCAAGGAGACGGATGCGGCATTTCCCGCGGGCAATCCCGTGATCGCGCTTGCCGTGGCGGGCGCGTCGGACGGGAACGCCGCGTTCTGCGCGCAGCTCTTGTCTGCCGTCGAAGGGGCGGCGTTCCAACC
>CALVPW010000042.1 GCA_944354085.1 uncultured Clostridia bacterium
AGGGCTATGACGTACGCCAAGGGGCGGCGCGGGAAGCCGTGAACAAGTATATTTGGAGAATGTTACTATGTTAGTTCCTTTCAGTTGGTTAAAAGACTACGTCGATATCGACGTTTCCGCCCAAGAATTGCAGGCGAAGCTCTTTTCCTGCGGGTTCGAGGTGGAAGAACTCACCTATCTCGGCAAGGACGTGACGAACGTCGTCACGGGGCGCATCACCAAAACGGAGAAGCATCCCGACGCCGACCGCCTCACCGTCTGTCATGTCGACTGCGGCGCGCACGGCGCAAAGCAGATCTGCACGGCGGCGACCAACGTCTTTGAGGGGGCGATCGTGCCCTGCGCACTCGACGGCGCGACCGTGCTCAAAGAGGGCGGCATCCAAAAGATCAAAACGGGAAAGCTGCGCGGCGTGACGTCCGAGGGGATGTTCTGCTCGGGCGAAGAGCTGGGCATCAACAACGACTTTTACGACGGCGCCGAGGTGTACGGCATCCTCATCCTCGATGCGGATACCCCCGTCGGCGCGGATATCCGCCCCGTCGTCGGGCTGGATGACTGGCTGTTCGATATCGCCGTCACCGCCAATCGTCCCGACTGTCAGAGCGTATTCGGCATGGCGCGCGAAGTCGCCACCATCTTAAAAAAGCCCTTAAAAGCGCCCGCGACCGACTATCATCCCGTCCCGACGGACGTCGTTATCCCCGTCACGGTGGAAGAGCCCGCGCTCTGCCCGCGCTACGTGGGGCATTTCGTGACGGACGTGACCATCGGCACGTCGCCGCGCTGGATGCGCCGCCGCCTTGCGCTGTGCGGGCTGCGCTCCGTTTCGGATATCGTGGATATCACCAATTTCGTGCTGTTGGAGCTCGGACAGCCCATGCACGCGTTCGACCGCAACTTCCTTGCGGGCGGGCGCATCGTCGTCCGCCGCGCGCACGAGGGGGAGAGCATCGTCACCCTCGACGAAAAGCAGTTCTCGCTGCATCCCGAGAACCTTCTCATCTGCGACGGGGAGAAGGGCGTGGCGCTCGCGGGCATCATGGGCGGGCTGAACAGCGAGATCAAGCCCGAGACCCGCGCGGTCTTCTTTGAGGCGGCGAAGTTCGCGCGCGACAGCGTGCGCAAAACGTCGCGCGCGCTCGGGCAGCGTTCGGATTCCTCCGCCCGTTTCGAAAAGGGCGTCGACGCCTACACCTGCGCTTTCGCCATGGACAGGGCGCTGCACCTCGTCGAAGAACTCGGCTGCGGCAAACCCACTTCCTACCGTGCCGACGCCAACAGCGAGGCGCTCACGCCCAAGACGGTGGAGGTCTCGTATCGTCAGATCGACGCGCTGCTCGGCATCGCCGTCCCGCATGCCGAAATGCACGCCGTGCTGGAACGCCTCGGCTTCGGCGTGACGCAAACGGAGGGGGGCATGTCCGTGACCGTGCCGCTGTGGCGCGACGACGTGGACGGCTATCCCGACCTTGCCGAGGAGATCATCCGCTCGTACGGATACGAGCACATCGTGCCCACCTTCCTCGCCCGCGCCGCCGTGACGCGCGGCGGGCTCTCGCCCGCGCAAAAGCAGGAGGCGAAATGCAAGAACGTGCTGGCGGGCGAAGGGTACATGGAGGCGTGCACCTATTCTTTCTATTCGCCCAAGGACTTCGATCTGCTGCGCCTTGCAAAGGACGCGCCCGAGCGGAAGGCGATCAAGATCTTAAACCCCATCGGCGAAGATCTCTCCGTCATGCGCACCATCCTCGCGCCGAGCATGCTCGCGAACGTCGTGCGCAACGTGCGCCGCGGCAACGACGCGGGGCGGCTGTTCGAGCTCGCCAACGCGTATCTTCCCGCAGAACTTCCCTTAAAGGAACTGCCCGAAGAACGCAAACACCTCGTGCTCGCGCTGTGGGGAGAGGGGGACTTTTTCGACGTGAAGGGCGCCGTCGAGGCGCTTGCCGAGGCGTTCTCCTTAAAGCTCTCCTTTGAACGCGGCGAAAAGCCCTTCCTGCACCCCGGCGTGACCGCCGTCGTAAAGGCGGGCGAAAAGGAAGTCGGCTGGCTGGGTGAACTGCATCCCGTCGTCGCCGCCTCGCTCGCGCTCGAAAAGAAGGTGTACCTTGCCGAACTCGACTATGCGGCGCTCATGCGCAAAGCGGCGTCGGAGATCGTCTATCACGCCATCCCCAAATTCCCCGCCGTCGTGCGCGATCTTGCCGTCGTGGTGGACGAAAACGTCACCTGCGCGCAGATCACCGAACACATCCTGCGCGCCGCAAAGGCAGCCAAAAAGGCGGAGCTTTTCGACGTGTTCCGCGGCGGAAGGCTGGGTGCGGGCAAAAAGAGCATGGCGTTCCACATCACCTTCGTGCCCGAAGGCGACAAGGCGATCGCGCCCGAACAGGCAGACGCCTTCTTCCAAAAGATCGTCTCTTCGCTCTCCAAACAGCTCGGCGCGGAACTGCGCTGAAAAAAGCGCCCCGCGGGGCGCTTTTCAACCATACGTTGATACAAAAACAACGAATGGTTGGCAGGATACAACCTCTCGTCGCTTGAAAAAGCGCCGCTGCGGGTGTATCATGGAAAAAAAGGGAGGGACTTTATATGAACACATTGGGTCAACGCATCGCATATTACCGCAAGGCGGCGAACATGACGCAGGCAGAGCTCGCCGAGGCGTGTTCCGTCACCGCGCAGGCGGTCAGCAAATGGGAGAACGACCTCACCGCGCCCGATATCGCCGTTCTGCCGCAGCTCGCTGCCATCTTCCACATCACGACGGACGCGCTTTTGGGCGCCGAGGCGCGGGTGGTCTCCGCCGTCGATCCCGCGGCGGTGGATACGAGCAAACTGCTTTTGAAAATGCGCGTTTTGAGCGCCGAGGGGGACAAGGTCGATCTCAATCTCCCGCTCGCGCTCGCCGCGCTCGTCCTTTCGAACGGCAACGCCGCCCGCCTTGCGGGCGACAAGTACGGCGACGTCCTCTCGTCCGTCGATTTCGGGCAGATCTTGGAACTCGTCCGCCAGGGCGCGATCGGAAAGCTGATGGACGTGGAGAGCGCCGAGGGCGACAAAGTGGAGATCTGGGTGGAATGAAAGTCAAGGTACGCGCGGGAAAGGTGCGCTTCTCTTTGCGGCTGCCGCTGCGGGTGTGCCTTTGGGCGCTCTCTCGGGCGGACGGCGAAGGCGCGCTCCTTTGCAGGCAAGAACGCCAAAAGGCGCTGCGTATCTTAAAAGAGGCAAAACGCACGTTTGGGGAACTTTTGCTCGTGCGGGCGGAGAGCGCCTCGGGCGAAGAAGTATCGTTTATCTTGTAAAGGCGGCGCGCGCCGCCTTTTTCTTGTGTCCGAAAAAAATATGTATACAAAATATTGTGTTCACTTTATGTATAAAACACAATATTTGGTGGAATCGGAAAAAATTCTTTATACTTTTTGCGTGCGGACTCTTGACAAGGCGCGCAAGCTATGGTATGATAGGGCTGTTCCGAAAGAATTTCAGCACCCTGCGGCAACTGACGAAAGGCGGAGCACCGCATGGAACCGCAGGGGGATCGAGCCGTTCGTCTGGGCAGTTTTTATCGTAAGGTAAAAGCTGCCCTTTATTCCCTCCGCGCATGCGGGAAAGGAGCGTATATGACAGGGCATCTTCATTCATACGAATCCTTTGGCACGGTCGACGGTCCCGGCATCCGTTTTGTGGTGTTTTTGAAGGGCTGCCCGATGCGCTGCCGTTACTGCCACAATCCCGATACGTGGGACGCGGCGGGCGGACGGGAGGTGACGGCGGAGGAGGTCGCCCGCGAAGCGCTCAAATACAAGGCGTATTTTGCGGAGACGGGCGGCGTCACCGTCTCGGGCGGGGAGCCGCTGCTGCAATTGGATTTTCTCATCGAGCTCTTCACCCTCTTAAAGGGCAAGGGCATCCACACCTGCGTGGATACGTCGGGCATCTGCTTTGACGCCGCCGATCCCCGCTACGAGCGCCTGCTTGCGCTCACCGATCTCTTTCTTCTCGATATCAAGCACATCGACGATATCGCCCACCGCTTTATCACGGGGCGGACGAACGTGCCCGTGCTCGCCTTTGCCCGCTATCTGAGCGAGCATGGCAAGCGCATGTGGATCCGCCACGTGCTCGTTCCGGGGCTTTCCGACGACGACGGGGCGCTCATGCGGCTGAGAAAGTTTTTGGATACGCTTTCCACCGTCGACCGCGTGGAGGTGCTGCCCTATCACACGATGGGGGTACAAAAGTACCGTGCGTCGGGCATGGCGTACCCGCTCGAAGGGGTGCAGCCCCCCGCGGCGGAACGGGTGGAGAACGCAAAGCGCATCCTCGGCGCGGGCAGATACGCCCGTCACGGCGATTAGGAGGTAAGGTATGCGGTACACGCTTTTGGAAGTCAGCGGGGAATCGTGCGCGAACTGCTTTACGCTGCTGCCCGTCGTACAAAAACTTGCAAACGAGCGCGGCATCCCCGTGCGCCATCTCGAGCTCAGCGAGGCGACGGCGGAAGAGGCGCGTTCGCTCGGCATCCGGCGCGTGCCCACGCTCATCGTCTACCGCGACGGGGAAGAGGTGGCGCGCTGTACGGGGTATCAGCCCGAGGAGATCTTATCCCTTTGGCTGGACGCCAAATGTGAATGAATTTTTCCACACAAGATAAAATAACCTGTATGGGGGCAACCGATATGAAATACGAAAGGGCATGGCGGGCATTCGAAGGCGGCAAATGGTGCGAAGAGATCGACGTACGCGACTTTATCCAGCGCAATTATACCCCGTACGAAGGGGACGGCGCCTTCCTCGCGCCCGCGACCGAGGCGACGAAGGCGCTTTGGGCGCAGGTGATGCAGCTCTCCAAGGAGGAGCACGACCGCGGCGGCGTGTACGATGCGGACACCGAGATCGTCTCGCAGGTCGCGAGCCATAAGGCGGGGTATTTCAACAAAGACCTCGAAAAGATCGTGGGGCTCCAGACAGACGCGCCCTTCAAGCGCGCGCTGCAGCCCTTCGGCGGCATCCGCATGGCGGAGGAGGCGCTCGCCATGTACGGGTACGAGATCAGCCCGCGCGTCAAGGAGATCTTCACCAAATACCGCAAAACGCATAACGACGGCGTATTCGACGCCTACACGCCCGAGATGCGCCTTGCCCGTCACGCGCATATCCTGACGGGCTTGCCCGATACGTACGGCCGCGGGCGCATCGTGGGCGATTACCGCCGCGTCGCGCTGTACGGCGTGGACTTCCTCATCCGCAAAAAGGAGGAGGACAAGGCGCTTTTGGACGGCGACATGCTGCCCGACAAGATCCGCGACCGCGAGGAGATCGCCGAGCAGATCAAAGCGCTCAAAGCGCTCAAAAAGATGGCGGCGGAATACGGGTGCGATATCTCCCGTCCCGCCGAAACGGCGCAGGAAGCCATCCAATGGCTGTATTTCGGATATCTCGGCGCCATCAAGGATCAGAACGGCGCCGCGATGAGCATCGGCAGGAACTCCACCTTCCTCGATATCTATATCCAGCGCGATCTCGACGAGGGGACGCTCACCGAGGAAGGGGCGCAGGAGCTCATCGACCATTTCGTGATGAAGCTGCGCGTCGTCAAATTCATGCGCATCAAGGAATACAACGAGCTGTTCAGCGGCGATCCCACGTGGGTGACCGAATCCATCGGCGGCATGGGGACGGACGGCAGGACGCTCGTCACCAAGAACAGTTTCCGCATCCTGCACACCCTCTCCAACCTCGGTCCCGCGCCCGAACCCAACCTTACGGTGCTTTGGTCCAAGCGCCTTCCCAAGGCGTTCAAGCGCTTCTGCGCGGAAGTCTCCATCCAAACTTCCGCCATCCAATACGAGAGCGACGATCTGATGCGCCCCGAGATGGGGGACGATTATTGCATCGCCTGCTGCGTTTCGAGCATGCGCGTGGGGAAGGACATGCAGTTCTTCGGCGCACGCGCCAACCTCGCAAAGTGCCTTTTGTACGCGATCAACGGCGGCAAGGACGAGCTCGAGCGGGACAAACAGGGGAAGCCTTTGCAGGTCTCGCCGTGCTTCGCGCCCGTCCTCGGCGACGGCCCGCTCGACTACGAGGAGGTCAAGGCGAAGTACACCGAGATGATGCGTTGGCTCGCGGGGCTGTACGTGAACACCCTCAACGTCATCCACTACATGCACGATAAATATTCGTACGAGGCGCTCGAGATGGCGCTGCACGACAGTCACGTCCGCCGCTTCTTCGCTACGGGCATCGCAGGGCTCTCGTGCGCGGCGGACAGCCTTTCCGCCATCCGTTACGCCAAAGTCTATCCCGTGCGCAACGAGGACGGCATCGTCGTCGATTTCCGCATCGAGGGAGACTATCCCAAATACGGCAACAACGACGACCGCGCCGACGAGATCGCCGTGTGGCTCGTGAAAACGTTCATGAACATGGTCAGATCGCACACGACCTACCGCGATTCCGTGCCTACCATGTCTATCCTCACCATCACGTCCAACGTCGTGTACGGCAAAAAGACGGGCAATACGCCCGACGGCCGCCGCGCGGGACAGCCGCTCGCACCGGGCGCCAACCCCATGCACGGGCGGGACAGCCACGGCGCGCTCGCGTCGCTCGAATCGGTCGCAAAACTGCCGTACGACTTCGCCCGCGACGGTATTTCCAATACCTTCTCGGTCACGCCGGGCTCGCTCGGCAAGGAAGAGTGAATGCCGCAGGATACGCGGCAGAAAAATGCAAAAGGGAGATAAGGATATGTCAAAGCAACAAGCCGAAAATCTGGTCAACCTGCTCGACGCTTACGTGAGCGACGGCGGGTATCATCTCAACGTCAACGTGTTCAACCGCGAGACGCTTCTGGACGCGCAAAAGCATCCCGAAAAGTATCCGCAGCTCACCGTGCGCGTGAGCGGGTACGCGGTCAACTTCAACAAGCTCACCAAGGAGCAGCAGGACGACGTCATCGCCCGTACCATCCACGAGAGCCTGTAAAACGTCGCACGGGTTGCGCATGTATCCGTTTGGATACAAAAAATTGGCAAAAATGCGCCGTCGTGTACCCAAAATGATACCAAAAGAGGCGACTCTACGCAGGGTAGAGTTGCCTCTTTTTGCAGTAGAACAGGAAAAGACGGGGATAGAACGGACGGTTTTTTAAGTAGGGAGGGGACGCCGAACGATAGGTTGCGTTTTTTTGCCGCGCGGCGTATGCTGTAAGCATAAGCGGCGCGCGGTCGGCTTTTACGCCGTGCGGACGCGCATCTCGGGAGGCGATCATGCAGACCATGACGAAACAAATGCAGCGACGGGGATTTTTATCCTTTTATACGCGGGGCGAGGAGATCTTCAACGCCGTATCGCACATCGCGGGCGGCGGGCTCGCGCTCATCTTTTGGGCGGTGCTGCTCTGGGCGAGCTATCCGGACGGCGTCAGGATGACGGCGGTCTCGCTGTTCGGGTTCGGCGCGGTGACGCTGTACACGATGAGCGCGCTCTACCACTTTCTGCCCGACGGACGGGCGAAAGGCGTGTTCCGCATCTTCGACCACTGCACCATCTTTTTGCTCATCGCGGGGACGTATTCGCCGTATTGTATGATCGCGTTGGGCGGGATGGCGGGCATCGTCGTCTTTGCCGTGGAATGGGGGTGTGCCGCGGCGGGCATCGTGATGAACGCCGTCGCCATGAACAACAAGATCGTCAAAGGCGTCTCGATGGCGCTCTATTGCGTGATGGGCTGGATGGCGCTCTTCGTGTTGCCGCAGCTCGTTTCGGCGCTCACCGCAGCGGAACTCGCGCTGCTCGTGGCGGGCGGCGTGGCGTATACGGCGGGCATCGCCTTTTTCGCGCTCGGCAAAAAGGTCAAGTGGTTCCATTCGGTATGGCATCTTTTTGATATCGCGGGCACGGCGCTGCAATTTGCGGGCATTTTGCTGATGCTGCTTCCCTGAGGCTGCGCATGCGCGATTTTTTTCGCCAAAACCCTTTACGCGCCCGCCGCGGTGTGATATAATCGGTTTTAAGAAAAGGGCGTGCCCGCGCACGGGCAGCCGATCGGGAGGTCAATATGAAAAAACGCAATGTTTGGATGACGGCGGGCGCGCTCGCGCTCTCCGCCTGCATGGCGGTGGGGCTCACGGCATGCGGTTCCACCATTTCGGAGGCAAAGCGCATCCGCGGGGACGAGGTGACGGCAGAGGAATGGGAGGAGGCGCTCTCCGCCGTCTCCCTTACGGCGGGCACCGCGCGCGCCGCAGACGCGGAGGACGCGCTCATCAGCGCCGTGCCGCCGCCCAACTTCTCCGTCAAATACGAGGCAAAGAACACCGCTTCGATCGTGCTCGAAAAAAGCGACGCGACGTCGGAAGCAAAATTCTCGCTGGACGTACAGACGTCCGTCTCGGTGGAAGACCGCAACATACATATCGAGATGAAGTACGACGTCTCCTTGGACGGTTCCGAAGACGTGGTGAAAGCGTTGGAGACGATGACGGACGGCGAAGAACTCTCCGCCAAAGGCGAGCTCGAAGCGTATCTCTCCTTTGCGGGGAACGCCGTCGCCGTCTATCTGCAAACGGACGGCGGCTGGAAAAAGTACTCCTCCGTCGAGGACGCGTCGGGGATCTCGTCCGTCGTTTTGGGGCAGCTCGAGGCGTGCGTGTCTTTGATGGATTGCAGCGGTTACGCCGCGATGTTCTCCGCCTTTGAATACAACGACGCGGCGAAGGGCTACGCGCTCAAAGGCGGCGTCGAGGGCGGCGACATGTTCGGCGTCGAGGCAAGTTTCGTCGTCAAGGTGAAGGACGGAAAGCTCGCCGCCGTCCTCTCCGAAGGCGCGGGCGAGACGGAGATCGCGCTTTTGGGGCTCACCGTTGCAAGCGAGGCGGAAACGGGGCTCGTGTATAAGTTCGGCGGACAGTCGGTCACCCTTCCCAAGGTATAAAAAGAACTTTTTACAAGTTTTTTACACGATCGTGCGGAATTTTTTACAAGGTCGTGGTATCATAGACGTGTAAGAACAAGCGCGCATCGCGTTGCAGGGGGAAACTTGTAACGATGGTCATGCCCCGCGTCGGCTCGGAAAGAGGCGGCGCGGGGTTTTTTTGCGTTTTGTCTTGCCAAACGCCTCGGAATATGGTATAATCCTTCGGTACTACGAACAGGGAGAACGATATGCAGAGCATTCCCGAACTGCTTGCCGAAGAACTCGGTCAGCGCAAAGATCACGTCGAGAACGTGATCACGCTTTTGGACGAGGGCAATACCGTGCCCTTCATCGCCCGTTACCGCAAGGAGATGCACGGCGCGATGGACGATCAGACGATCCGCACCCTTGCAGACCGCCTTGCGTATCTGCGCAATCTCGAAGCGCGCAGGCAGGAAGTCAAAACGTCCGTGGAAAATCAGGGCAAACTGACAAAGGAGCTTGCCGCCGCCATCGACGAGGCGAAAACGCTCGCCGAGGTGGAGGACTTGTACCGTCCGTATAAGCAAAAACGGCGCACCCGCGCCACCGTCGCCCGCGAAAAGGGGCTTGCGCCGCTCGCGGAGCTCTTGTACGCGCAGGCGCCCGACTGCCCTTCGCCCGCGGAGGCGGCGAAGGCGTTCGTCGATCCCGAAAAGGGCGTCGCGAGCGCGGAAGAGGCCCTTGCGGGCGCGTCCGATATCGTTGCCGAGACCGTCTCCGACGACGCGGACGTGCGCAAAGATCTGCGCGAGCTGTACATGCGCTGGGCGGACGTCGTCTCCGTGGCGGCGAAAAAAGATCCCGAAGATACCGTTTACCGCAATTATTACGCCTTCTCTTCCCCCGTCGATAAGATCCAAGGGCATCAGGTGCTCGCCGTCAACCGCGGGGAGCGGGAGGAGGTGCTCAAAGTCAGCGTCGTCATCAACCGCGACGTGGCGCTCGGCGCGGTGCGCCGCCGCGTCGTCAAAAAGAAGTGCGCTTCCACGGAATTCGTGGAAGCCGCCGCAGCCGACGCGTACGACCGCCTCATCGCGCCCTCGATGGAGCGCGAGATCCGCGCCGCCCTCACCGAAACGGCGAGCGAGGGGGCGATCGGACAGTTCGCGCTCAACTTAAAGCCGCTTTTGATGCAGCCGCCCGTCAAGGGCTTCGTCACGATGGGGCTGGATCCCGGGTACCGCATGGGCTGCAAGGTTGCTGTGGTGGACGCTACGGGCAAGGTGCTCGATACCACCGTCGTCTATCCCACGCACGGCGAGCGGCAGAAGGCGGAGTGCATCCGCACGCTTGCGGCGCTCGTCAAAAAACACGGCGTCAAACACATCGCCATCGGCAACGGCACCGCGAGCCGCGAGACCGAGCAGATGACGGTGGAGCTCATCGCCTCGCTCGGCAGCGGCGCGGGCGTCTCTTACGCCATCGTCAACGAGGCGGGCGCGTCCGTCTATTCGGCGTCGCCGCTCGCCGCGCAGGAATTTCCCGATTTCGACGTCAACCTGCGTTCCGCCGTCTCCATCGCCCGCCGCCTGCAAGATCCGCTCGCGGAACTCGTCAAGATCGACCCCAAGTCCATCGGCGTGGGGCAGTACCAGCACGACATGCCCGAAAAGCGGCTCACCGAGGCGCTGGACGGCGTTGTGGAGGATTGCGTGAACGCGGTCGGCGTCGACGTGAACACGGCTTCCGCGCCCCTTCTGGCGCGCGTGGCGGGGCTGAACGCGGGCGTGGCGCAGAACGTCGTCCGCTACCGTGAGGAGAACGGGCTCTTCCGTTCGCGCAAACAGCTCTTGAAGGTGCCCAAGCTCGGCGCCAAGGCGTACGAGCAGTGCGCGGGATTTTTGCGCGTGCCCGAGAGCGACGAGATCCTCGACCGCACCGCCGTGCATCCCGAGAGCTACGCGGCAGCGGAGAAGCTGCTCTCCATCTGCGGCTATACCGCGGAGGACGTGCGCGAGGGCAGGCTCGGCGAGCTCAAAGAGCGCCTTAAAAAATACGGCGTGGCGCGCGCAGCCGAGGCGTGCGGCGTGGGCGTTCCCACCCTCAGCGACGTGGCGCAGGAACTCGTAAAACCGGGGCGCGACCCGCGCGACGAGCTGCCGCCGCCCCTTCTTCGGACGGACGTTCTGGAGATCAAGGACTTAAAGGCGGGGATGGAGCTCAAAGGCACCGTCCGCAACGTCATCGACTTTGGCGCGTTCGTCGATATCGGCGTGCATCAGGACGGGCTCGTGCACATCTCGCAGATCTGCGATAAATACATCCGTCATCCCTCCGAGGTGCTCTCGGTGGGGGACGTGGTCACCGTATGGGTGAAAGAGGTGGACGAAAAGAAGAAGCGCATTTCGCTCACCATGAAGCGCCCCAAAAAGTAAAAAAAAGCGCGCGCGGCGGGGAGCCGCGCGTCTTTTCAAAGGGAGGCATGTATGGCACTTTTTTCGTCCGTGGCAGACATGGTAGGGGGAACGCCCCTCTTAAAACTTGAACGGTACGCCGCGGCGCGCGCGCTCAAAGCGCAGCTTTACGCCAAATTGGAGCAGTTCAATCCCGCGGGCAGCGCCAAAGACCGCGTCGCCGCGTCCATGATCGCCGCCGCCGAGGCGGCGGGCAAACTGCGCGCGGGGAGCACGATCGTCGAGCCCACGTCGGGCAATACGGGTATCGGGCTGGCGGCGATCGCCCGCGCCAAGGGGTACCGCGTCGTGCTCACCATGCCCGAGACGATGAGCGCCGAGCGGCGCAGCCTGCTGAAGGCGTACGGGGCGGAGATCGTTCTGACTCCCGCGGCGGAGGGGATGGCGGGCGCCATCCGCCGCGCGGCGGAACTTGCCGCCGCCACGCCGGACAGTTTTATCCCCGATCAGTTCTCCAATCCCGCCAATCCCGCGGCGCATTACGAGACGACGGGCCCCGAGATCTGGCGCGATCTCGACGGCAAGGTGGACGCCTTCGTCGCCGCGGTGGGAACGGGCGGCACGATCACGGGCGTCGGGCGGTACTTAAAGGCGCGCGCCGCCGTGTATATCGCCGCCGTCGAGCCGTCCGGCTCGCCCGTGCTTTCGGGCGGGAAGGCGGGCGCGCATCAGATCCAGGGCATCGGCGCGGGCTTCGTGCCCGCCGTGCTGGATACGGGGATCTACGACGAGGTGTTCGCCGTCTCCGACGACGACGCGTTCGCATATGCCCGTGCGGTGGGACGCGAAGAGGGCGTGCTCGTCGGCATCTCTTCGGGCGCGGCGCTGTGCGCCGCAACGCAGCTCGCGGCGCGCAGGCAGTTCGCGGGAAAGCGCATCGTCGTCCTCTTTCCCGACGGCGCAGACCGTTACCTTTCCACCCGCCTGTTCGGATAACGCCGCCGCCCGCGGCATGCCTTGCGGGCGGCTTTATATTTTGGCGTTCGGTCTCATGATCTTGGCGGCGCTGCGCAAGATAAGAGCGGCGGCAAAAAAATTCTTAAAAAATTTTCGAACGGCGGGAAAAAACGCTTGCTTTTGTCTGCGGGATATGGTATAGTATTCAAGCAAGTTCGGAAGCATAGCTCAGCTGGGAGAGCATCTGCCTTACAAGCAGAGGGTCACAGGTTCGAGCCCTGTTGTTTCCACCAGCACAGCGCGGAATCATAATTATGCGGGAAT
>CALVPW010000043.1 GCA_944354085.1 uncultured Clostridia bacterium
AAGCGCACCATCTCCTTGGAAAGGCTCCCGCCGCGCACCGCGAGCATGATCTCCAAAAGATCGCTCTTCAAAAGGGGCAACACCACCTGCGTCTCGGGATCGCCGAAACGGCAGTTGTATTCGATGACCTTGGGTCCCTTGGGCGTGAGCATGAGCCCGAAGTACAAGCACCCCTTAAAGGTGCGGCCTTCGGCGTTCATCGCGTGCATGGTGGGCAGGAAGATCTTTTCCATGCATTCGTCGGCGATCTCTTTTGTGTAATAGGGATTGGGCGCGACGGTGCCCATGCCGCCCGTGTTCAGCCCCTCGTCGCCGTCCTTGGCGCGCTTGTGATCCATGGACGAGACCATGGGCACGACGACCTTCCCGTCCGTGAAGGAGAGGACGGAAACTTCGGGCCCCGTTAAAAATTCTTCGATAAGGATGCGGTCGCCGCTCGCGCCGAACACGCGGTCCACCATCATCTCGCGCACCGTCTTTTGCGCCTCTTCGAAGTTGTTGACGATGACCGCGCCCTTGCCGAGCGCCAGCCCGTCCGCCTTGATGACGGTGGGATACTCCGCCGTCTGTAAGTAGGCGATCGCCTCCGCCGCGTCGGTGAACGTGCGGCTCTCCGCCGTGGGGATGCCGTACTTTTTCATGAGCTCTTTGGAAAAGACCTTGCTCCCCTCGATGACCGCCGCCGCCTTGTTGGGACCAAAGCAAGGGATGCCCGCCGTTTCGAGCGCGTCCACGCAGCCCAGAACGAGCGGATCGTCGGGCGTGACGACGGCGAAATCCACCTTCTTTTCCCGCGCGAATGCGACGATGCCCTTGATATCGGTCGCCTTGACGGGAACGCACGCGGCGTCCGCAGCAATGCCGCCGTTCCCGGGAAGACAGTAGATCTTGCCCGCGCGGCGGCTCTTGTTCAATGCTTTTACGACGGCGTGTTCTCTCCCGCCGCCTCCTACGACTAAAATATCCATGATTGATTTGCCTCGTTAAAAAATGCAATCGCGCAAACCCAAAAAACAGGATTTGCGCGTCGTTTGCGCGAAAAGATCAGTGATGGAACAGGCGCATCCCCGTGAATGCCATCACCATGCCGTGAGCGTCCGCCGCCTCGATGACGAGATCGTCGCGCACGGAACCGCCCGGTTCCGCCACGTACGTGACGCCGCTTTTGAAAGCGCGTTCGATGTTATCGGAGAAGGGGAAGAAGGCGTCCGACCCGAGCGAGACGCCCGTGATCGTTTTGAGGTAAGCCTCCTTTTCCTCCCGCGTGAAGGGCTCGGGACGGACGGCGAAGTTCTTTTGCCACACGCCGTCGCCCAGCACTTCCTCTGCATCGTCCGAAAGGTACAGATCGATGATATTGTTCTTTTCGGGTCTTCCCACGCCCGCGGCAAATTGCAGGGAGAGCACCTTCTCGTGCTGGCGGAGGTGCCAAAGGTCTGCCTTTTGCGCCGCAAGGCGGGTGCAGTGGATACGGGACTGCTGTCCCGCGCCCACGCCGATCGCCTGCCCGTCCGCCGCAAAGCAGACGGAATTGGACTGCGTATATTTTAAGGTGATGAGCGAGATGATGAGATCGATCGCCTTATCCGCGGGCAGCTGCTTGTTTTTGGTGACGATGTTTTTCAAAAGCGCACCGTCGATCTTAAAATCGTTGCGCCCCTGTTCGAAGGTGACGCCGAACACCTGCTTGTGCTCGACGGGCGCAGGCACGTACGCGGGGTCGATCCTGACGATATTGTACCCGCCCTTGCGCTTTTGCTTTAAGATCTCCAACGCTTTGGGGCTGTACGCGGGGGCGATGATGCCGTCCGATACCTCGCGGGAAACGATCTTCGCCGTGACCTCGTCGCACTCGTCGGAGAGCGCGATCCAGTCGCCGAAGGAGGACATCCTGTCCGTTCCGCGCGCTCTTGCGTAAGCGCAGGCGAGCGGCGAATCGTCCAGCCCCTCGATATCGTCGACGAAGCAGGACCTTTTGAGTGCGGGCGAGAGCGTCTTCCCCACCGCCGCCGACGTGGGCGACACATGTTTGAAGCTGGTCGCGGCGACCATGCCCGTCGCCTCCTTGATCTCCTTGACGAGCTGCCACGAATTAAAGGCGTCCAAAAAGTTGATATACCCCGGTCTGCCGTTGAGGATCTCCACGGGCAGCTCGCTCCCGTCCGCCATGTAGATGCGCGCGGGCTTTTGGTTGGGGTTGCAGCCGTACTTCAATGCAAATTCGTTCATCATGACCTCCGTATCTCCGAGCACGTTCCCCGTGCGTTATTTGTTCTTGTTCACGAGCACGCTCTCCGTCTGCCACGTGCGCAGGTTGATGGCGCGCACGTACAGGGAGATCTTGTTATCGGGATCGAGATTTTCCCAGATCTCGTCGGCAAACGCCTGTACGTCGTTGGGGATGAGGACGCGCTCGGGCTCGCCGAAAAACGTGGGGAGCGGGTCGCCGTTCTTCTCGTAGGTATGGATGAAATGCCCCACGCCGTTGACGGGCTCGTAATCAAAGGTATAGCGGTTGCACTTGACCCCTTTGCCGTCCGCGCTTTTGAGAATGGACATCTCGTACGTGAACCCGCCCTTTTTGAGGTGCAGGATGCCGCTGATACGGGGGGTATAGTTGGGCGCGTCGGGCTCGAAGGCGCGCGTTTGCAGCGCGGCGCGGAAATCCTTGCCCTGCTGCAAAAACTGCTCGATGGTATCCGTCTGGTCGCCGTTGGTGACGATCACGTCGCTGCCGACCTGTTTGACGGGCGAATAGATGATGAGCGAGGGATCTTCCACCTTGCTCTCGTCGAACGGATAGATGACGACCTCGTCATCCTTTTCCACGAACACGCGGTTGCGGCTGTTTTCGCTCCTGCCCATGATAAAATAGGCGAACATCGCTTTGCGCCCGTCCGAACTCTTGCCGATGACGATCCCGCGCCCGGGGTACGAATTGCCCGAAAGCGCGCGCTTCATGCTCTTTCTGATCAACGCCACTTGTATTTCCTCCGTAATGTTATCGTTTTTCGAGTAAACGCCTGCACACGATCTCGGCGGCGGCGGGGAGGATCTTCCACTCCGCCTCGCGCATGACGCGCTTTTGCAGGACTTCGGGCGTGTCGCCCTCTAAAACTTCGACTGCCTTTTGCAGGATGATGGGCCCGCCGTCGCACACTTCGTTGACGTAATGCACGGTCGCGCCCGTGACTTTGACGCCGCGTGCGAGCGCCGCCTCGTGCACCTTCAAGCCGTAAAAACCGGGGCCGCAGAAGCTGGGGATGAGCGAGGGATGCACGTTGATGATGCGGTTTTCGAACGCCCGCGTAAAATCGGCGCTCAGAATGGTCATGAATCCCGCAAGGATGACGAGCCCGATCTTGTGCGCCTGCAAGCATTTAAGGATGCCCTCTTCGCGCGCTTTGCGGTCGGGAATGGCTTTTTTATCGAAGACCGCCGTCTCCACGCCCGCCCGCTTTGCCCGTTCGAGCGCGTACGCCGCGGCGTTATCCGTGACGACGAGCGCGATCTCGCCCGAAGGGATGCCGCCCGCGTTTGCCGTATCGAGGATGGCTTGCAGGTTGGTGCCGCCGCCCGAACACAGGACGGCGACGCGGATCTTGTTCAGCACAGGATCACCCCGTCGTCGCTCTTCACGATCTCGCCGAGCACGTAAGCGTCCACGCCGTTCTCTTTCAGGCAGGCGAGCGCGGCTTCCGCGTCCTCCTTGGCGACGACGACGCTCATGCCAACGCCCATGTTGAAGGTGTTGAACATATCGTGTTCGGAGATATTCCCTCTCTTTTGGATGAGCGAGAAGATGGGCAGCACTTTCACATCCTGCTTTCTGATCTTGACGCCCAGCCCCTTGGGGATGGAACGGGGCATGTTCTCGTAAAAACCGCCGCCCGTGATGTGCGAAATGCCCTTGACCGCCACCTTTTGCAGCAGCGCCAGAACGGGCTTCACGTAGATCTGCGTCGGGGTGAGGAGCACTTCGCCGAGCCCCTTCCCGCCGAGCTCCGCAACGGGCGCCGTCAGATCGCAGCGATCGACGTCGAACACCTTCCTCACCAGCGAGAAGCCGTTGGAGTGCACCCCGCTCGAAGGCAGCGCGAGCATCACGTCGCCCGCCTGCATGCGGGTATTGTCGATGACCTTTTCGGCGTCGACGACGCCCACGGCGAACCCCGCGAGGTCATACTCTTCCTCGGGCATGAGCCCGGGATGCTCCGCCGTTTCGCCGCCGACGAGCGCACAGCCCGCGCGCACGCACCCTTCCGCCACGCCGCCCACGATGGAGGCGATCTTTTCGGGAATGTTCCTGCCGCAGGCGATGTAGTCGAGGAAGACGACGGGCTTCGCGCCGCAGCAGACGATATCGTTCACGCACATGGCGACGCAGTCGATGCCCACCGTATCGTGCTTGTCCATCAAAAAGGCAAGTTTGATCTTGGTGCCGACGCCGTCCGTACCCGAGACGAGGACGGGCTTTTTCATCCCCGCCACGTCGAGCGGGAACAGCCCGCCGAAACCGCCGATATCGGCTTTGCCCTCGGGCATGGTACGGGCAACGTGCTTTTTCATGAGCTCGACAGCCTTGTAACCGGCGGTGATGTCCACCCCCGCTTCCTTGTAGCTTTCGGAGTAGCTTTTATCCATAATTGTCTCCTGATCGAATGGGAATGCGCCCGCCGCGTCCGCCGCGGGACGGGAAACAGCCGTTATTTCTTTTGGAATTTCGGATTTTCGCTGATCGGACGGGTGGAGATGGGACGATGCTCGAAGCGGCTCTTGTCCGCCGAGGCAGGGATCTCGGTGGGATACACGCCGTCGAAGCAGGCGCAGCAGAACCCGTCCTCGCTGCCGCCCGCAAGTTTACGGGCGTGCTCGATATCGAGATATCCCACGGAATCGGCGCCGATGATCTTGGCGATCTCCTCCGTCGTGTGATGGCAGGCGATGAGATTTTCGCGCGAGTCGATATCCGTGCCGTAGTAGCAGGGATTGAGGAACTTGGGCGCCGAAGAGAGGAAATGCACCTCGGTCGCGCCCGCGTCGCGCAGCTGCTTGACGATGGGACGGCTCGTCGTCCCGCGGACGATGGAATCGTCCACCAAAATGACGCGCTTGCCGCGCACCGCCGAAGCGATGACGTTGAGCTTGATCTTGACCCTGTCCTCGCGCATCTTCTGATCGGGCGCGATGAACGTCCTGCCGATATATTTGTTCTTCAAAAAGCCGATGCCGTACGGGATGCCGGAAGCCTGCGCGTATCCGAGCGCGGCGTCCAGCCCCGAATCGGGCACGCCGACCACGATATCCGCATCGATCTTGTACTTTTCGGCAAGGAACGCACCCGCACGCTTGCGCGCGTCGTGCACATAGCAGCCGTCGATCTCGGAATCGGGACGGGCGGTATAAAAGTATTCGAACACGCAGAACGCTTTTTTCCCGCCGCAGTGGGACGTATCGCTCTTGACGCCGTCCTTGGTGATGACGAGCATCTCGCCGGGTTCGACCTCGCGCACCTTGTGCCCGCCCACCGCGTTGAGCGCGCAGGACTCGGATGCAACGAGATAGCTCCCGTCGTCGCGCTGACCGAAGCAGAGCGGACGGAAGCCGTGCGGATCGCGCGCGGCGATGAGCTTGGAGGGCGACATCACGACGAGCGAATACGCCCCTTTGAGCTTGTTCATGGCGCTGAGCACCGCCTCCTCGATGGAACGCGACTTGACGCGCTCGCGCGTGATGACGTAGGCGATGACCTCGGTATCCGACGTGGTGTGGAAGATGCAGCCCTCGTTTTCGAGTTCTGCCCTGAGCTCCGTGGCGTTGATGAGGTTGCCGTTGTGGGCGAGCGCCATGTTGCCTTTGAGGTGATTGACGACGATGGGCTGCGCGTTCTCGCGGCCGCTCGAACCCGTGGTGCCGTAGCGCACGTGCCCGATCGCCATGCTGCCCTCGCCGAGCTTGTTCAAAACGTCGGACGTGAACACGTCGTTGACGAGCCCCTCGTCCTTATAAGCGTTAAAGACGCCGTCGTTGTTGACGACGATGCCCGCGGACTCCTGCCCGCGGTGTTGGAGCGCAAACAGCGCATAATAGCAGGTCTGCGCGACCTTCTGCGCCTCGGGCGCAAAAATGCCGAATACGCCGCACTCCTCGTGGATCTCATGCTCCATACGCATTATTCTCCTTTGGTGACGCGCTTGAAGATCTCCGCATAGGCATCTTCCACACCGCCCATATCGCGGCGGAATCTGTCCTTATCGAGCTTTTCGTTGGTCTTGGCATCCCAGAAACGGCAGGTATCGGGGCTGATCTCGTCGGCAAGCACGATGGTCCCGTCCGTAAGACGGCCGAATTCCAGCTTGAAATCGATGAGCTTGACGCCGAGGTGCAAAAAGTACTGTTTGAGGACTTCGTTGACCTTGAAAGCGTATTTTTTGATGGTCTCGATCTCCTCCTTGGTCGCAAGGCGGAGCGCCAGCGCGTGATAGGAGTTGATGAGCGGATCGCCGAGATCGTCGTTCTTATACGAGAACTCGATGGTGGGCTCGTCGAACACGATGCCCTCTTCCACGCCGTAACGCTTTGCGAACGAACCCGCGGACACGTTGCGGATGATGACCTCGAGCGGGACGATCTTGACCTTTTTGACGAGCGTATCGCGGTCGGAAAGCTCTTTGACGAAGTGGGTGGGAACGCCCGCTTTTTCCAGAAGCTGCATCAGAAGGTTGGTCATGCGGTTGTTGACGACGCCTTTGCCCGCAATGGTGCCCTTTTTCAGCCCGTTGAACGCCGTCGCGTCGTCCTTATAGGACACGATGCACAGGTTCTCGTCCGTCGTTGCGAACACTTTCTTCGCTTTGCCCTCGTAGAGCTGCTCGGTCTTTTCCATAGCCTTTATCTCCTCTGTATTCAAAAAATTTTTTACGTTTATAAAAACTTTGCCGTCACTTGTTGTACTTTGCGGCGACTTCCGCGTCCTTTTTGAGCACCTTCTCGGTCGCGGCGCGGCGGGCGTCCAAAAGTTTGTCCATCAGCTTTTGATCGGTCACCGCAAGGATCTCCACCGCAAGCAGGGCGGCGTTCTGCGCGCCGTCGATCGCGACGGTCGCCACGGGGATGCCGGAGGGCATCTGCACCGTGGAAAGAAGGGCGTCCAGCCCGTCGAGCGTGGAGCTCTTGACGGGGATGCCGATGACGGGGAGCACGGTGTTCGCCGCGAACGCCCCCGCAAGGTGCGCCGCTTTGCCCGCCGCCGCAATGATGACGCCGAAGCCCTCTTCGGCGGCGTTCTGCGCGAACGAGCGCGCCTCTACGGGCGTGCGGTGCGCCGAATACACGTGTACTTCGTAGGGAACGCCGTACTCTTCCAGCACGGCGAACGCCTTTTCCACGACGGGAAGGTCGCTGTCGCTTCCCATGATGACTGCTACTTTCTTCATCTCGGTTGCCTCCGTAAAACGCGGGCTTGCCGCGGTTTTTGCTTGATCTTCGCAGGAAAAAATGAAAAGGAGCAGCTCTTTTCTATGCGAAAAAAACTGCCGTCCGAGCCCTTTGCGATTTGTTTGCTTTTTCTGCTTTGCGGCAGAAGATCACTGCCCTTTTCATACCGCCATTATAACAATTTTATAAGCCCCCGTCAAGCGTTCGCGGCGGATTTTTCGTATTTTTCCCGCGGCGGTCAGCCGAGCGCGACGTCGAGGAGCATCATCAGGCAAAACCCCGCGACCACCCCCACGGAAGCGAGCGTGCGGCTGCCCGAAAAACACGCGGGGATGAGCTCCGAACAGACGACGGCGATCATCGCGCCCGCCGAAAACGCGAGCGCCCACGGGAGCACGGCGCAGGCGGCGCCCGCGAGCAGCGCCCCCAGAACGCAGGCGGGCACTTCCACCGCACCCGAAGCCTGCGCGAACAAAAAACTTTTCAGCCGCCCCGCCCCGCGCGCCCTGAGCGGGAACGCGACGCACATCCCTTCCGGGAAGTTCTGCACGGCGATCCCGACGGCGAGCAGCGCCGCCGAAAAGACCGCCGCCCCCGCGGCGGGCGCCGCCGCGAACGCCACGCCGACCGCCATTCCCTCCGGGATATTGTGCAGCGTCACGGCAAAATACAAGAGCGCGCCCCGCTTCTCCCCCGCATGCAGCCGCCGCGTACGGCGGGCAAGGAAGACGTCCCCCGCGACGAGAAACCCGCCGCCAAGCAAAAATCCCGCCGTGACGGGAATATATGCGGGCAATCGGCTCTCCGCCTCGATGGCGGGCAAGAGAAGCGAAAAAAAGCTCGCGGCGATCATGATCCCCGCCGAAAATCCCAAAAGCACCGTAAAAACGCCCTCTTTGGGGCGCCGCGACAAAAAAACGCACGCCGCGCCGAGCGCCGTGGCGGCGTACATCACGAGCGAAGCGATCAGCGCCTGCACCCACACATCCAACGATAAAAACCACATATCTTTCCCCTTTCGTACCCCCGCTCAACCCATCGTATGCGCGCAGACGTCGGAAGGTGCGGCGGCTTTTTGTGAAAAGTGCACAAAAACAGGGGCAAAGTTTTTTCACGGAATTTTCGCCGAGCATCTTGACAAGCCGCCCTTTTCGTACTATAATATAGGAAAATCATGTGAATATTGGGGGAAACGTTATGTTGGCATTGGGCATTGTAACGCTGTTTTTGACCGCGTTCACGATCATCTACTACTCGTACCTCTCCAACCATTCCGAGCGCGATGTTTCGTTCTTTTTGAGCGTGAGCATGCTCTCCATGCTGCTCAACTTCTGCACGAACATGGGCGGCGGAAACGGGCTTTCGGTGGTGTACCTCGTCATCGCGGTCGTCTTTCTCGGCGTCGGCTTTGCCGTCGATCTGCACGAGACGCTCGCCTTCTACACCTCGATCGGACCTTGGTTCAAGGAGACCTTTACGAACACCAAGCTGATCGGCTGGCAGATCCTTTCGATGGCGGTCTGCCCCGCAGGCATCGCGCTGTACTTTGTGTGGTATAAGGAAAAACCCGCGCTCGCAAAGATCTGCGGCAGATGCGGCATCTTCGGCGTCCTGCTTTTGGGGCTGCTCCTTTGGATGATCCTCGGCGCCGTGCTTTGATCCGAACAAATTCTCCCGCTGCCCGATGGGCGGCGGGATCTTTTATGCAAAAAAGAGGCTCGCCTTCACGGCGGGCCTCTTTTTCTTCCTTCCCCCCATAGCCTTTGGCGAAAAGTTCGCCCCGCGGGATGCCCGCGTCCTATGGATACAGTCATTTTAGCGCACGCGGCGGCATTTGTCAAGTGCATTCGGAAAATTTTTTGAACGAACTTCACACTTTTTTCACGGCTTCCCCGATCGCGGCGGCGGTCAACGCAAGTTCCTCTTCCCCGTGCGCGGCGGAGAGGAACATCGCCTCGAACTGCGAGGGCGCCACGTATATCCCGCGGTCGAGCATCCTGCCGAAATACGCCGCGAACGCGCGGGTATCGCAGGCGGACGCCTCGTCAAAATTTTCGGGCGGGCGGGGCGCGAAAAAGGGCGTGAGCACCGAACCCACCCGTCCCACGGGAACGCCCGCGCGTTCGAACGCCGTTTGTAAGTACGCGCCGCGCCGTTCGAGCGCGGGGTACAGCGCATCTTTCTCCTCGCGCAGGATGCGCAGCGTCGTAAGCCCCGCCGCCGTCGCAACGGGATTGCCCGCGAGCGTCCCCGCCTGATACACCCCGCCCAGGGGCGCGACGAGCGCCATCACCTCCCGCCTGCCGCCGTACGCCGCGAGCGGCATGCCGCCGCCCACGATCTTGCCGAAGCACGCAAGATCGGGCGTGACGCCGTAGTAGTCCGCCGCGCCGCCGTAGGCGATGCGGAAGCCCGTGATGACCTCGTCAAAGATGAGGAGCGCGCCGTGTTTGGTGCACAGCGCGCGCAGCGCCTGCAAAAAGCCCTCTTTGGGCGGAACGACGCCCATGTTCGCCGCGACGGGCTCGACGATAGCGCACGCCACTTCGCCCGTGTTCGCCTCGAAAAGCGCCGCCGCGGACGCGGCGTCGTTGTAGCGCGCAACGAGCGTCTCGTTCGCATAGGCGGCGGGCACGCCCAAACTGTCGGGCACGGCGCCCGTCATGCAGCCCGACCCCGCCTTGACGAGCAGCCCGTCCGAATGCCCGTGATAGCAGCCCGCGAATTTTATCACCTTATCCCGCCCCGTATAGCCGCGGGCGAGCCGCACGGCGGACATCGTCGCCTCCGTGCCCGAACTGACGAGCCGCACCATCTCCATATAGGGCGCGGCAAAGGCGATCTCTTCGGCGAGCTGCGTCTCGCGGACGGTGGGCGCGCCGTATGTGAGCCCGCTTTGCGCGGCGGAACGCACCGCCGAAACGACTTCCTCCCGCGCATGTCCCAAAATGAGCGGGCCCCAGCTCATCACATAGTCGAGATATCCCCTGCCGTTCGTATCGTAAATGCGGCTGCCCGCGGCGCGGGAGACGAAAAAAGGTTCCCGACCCACCGCGCGGAAGGCGCGTACGGGCGAATCCACGCCGCCCGGAAGGATGCGCTTGGCGCGTTCGAATTCCGTCATACGCCCTTCTCCTCCCATGCGGCGGCGTCGAGCGCGTGATAGGTGATGACAAGATCTGCCCCCGCGCGGAAAAACGCCGTCAGGATCTCTTTGACGATGCGGCGTTCGTCCAGCCAGCCTTTGGCTGCCGCCGCCTTGACCATCGCATATTCGCCGCTCACGTTGTATACGCACAGCGGCAGAAGGGTGTGGGCGCGCGCCTCCTTGATGATATCCAAAAAGGCGAGCGCGGGCTTGACCATCAAAATATCCGCCCCCTCCTCCTCGTCGGCGGCGAGCTCGCGCAGTGCCTCCCGCCCGTTGCGGAAGTCCATCTGATAGCTCTGCCTGTCCCCCGTCTGCGGCGCGCTGTCCGCGGCGTCGCGGAAGGGTCCGTAAAACGCGGAGGCAAACTTGGCGCTGTACCCCATCACGGGAATATGCGGATACCCCGCATTATCGAGCGCGGCGCGGATGGCGGCGACCACGCCGTCCATCATGGACGAGGGCGCGACCATGTCTGCCCCCGCCTTCGCGTAAGCGAGCGCCGCCTTCGCGTGCAGGGGCAGCGAAGCGTCGTTTTCCACCCTACCGTCCCGCAGCACGCCGCAATGCCCGTGCGCGGTGTATTCGCACAGGCACACGTCGGCGACGATGAGCATCTCCCGTCCGCGCCGCGCGCAATGCGCCCGCAAAAAGCGGACGGCTTGCGGCACCACGCCGTCTTCCGCGTAAGCGCCGCTGCCCGTTTCGTCCTTTTCCTTGGGGATGCCGAAGAGCATGACGCCCGCGATGCCCGCATCGAGCACGGCGTCGGCGACCTCACCCAAGCGGTCGACGGAATAACGGAAGACGCCGGGCATGCTCTCGACCGCCTCCTTTTTCCCCTCCCCCCATACGACGAAGACGGGGTAGATGAGTTTTTGTTTGCAGATATGCGTTTCGGCAACGGCGCCGCGCAGCGCCGCCGTTCTCCTCAGCCTTCTCAGCCGTTGCATGATGCCTCCTTGCGGGCGACCGCCTCGGCGAGCGCCGCGGCGGTGCACGACGCGGCGACGACGGGCGCATAGCCCCTTTTTTTGAGTTCTTTTGCCGTCTCTTCCCCGATGCAGACGGGCGTGACCGTTTCGGGGAGCGCGCCGCCTTCGAGCAAAGCGCGTACGCCGCCCGCCGAACCGAACGTGACGTATTTTGCCGCGGCGAGCGCCGCCCGCGCGCGGGCGACCTGCGCTTCGTCGGTACGGGTGCGGTAGAGCGAGATCTGTTCTCCCGCGCCGCAAAGCGCTTCGCTCCCCGCTTCCGCCCGCAAAAGCGCCGTCTCCTCCCGCAGGGCGCCCGCCGAGGCAAGCGCCCGTGCGAGCGCTTCCGCCGTGAAGACGGGCGGCACGAGGTCGGGGAGGATGCCCGCTTCTTGGAGCGCCTCGGCAGTATGCGCGCCGATGGCGGCGAATTTTTTCCCCGCGAGGCGGCGCACGTCAAAGCGCAGCGCCCGCGCCCGCGCAAAAAACAGGCGCACGCCGTTTGCCGACGTGAACACCAGATATTTGTATCCTTCCAGCCGCGAAAACACGCGATCGAACGGGAGCGCCTCTGCCGCGAGCGTGGCGCACGGAACACAGGAAAACCCCTTTGCCGCGAGCGCCGCGGCAACGCGCGCTGTGTGATCCGCCGTGCCCGTCACCACGACGGACGGCTGCACAAAACAGCGAAAGAACTGCTCGCCCAACAGATCTTCGCGGCACGTCTCTCCCACCACCACGGTGAGCGGAGCGGGCAGGCGCGCCGCCTCCCGCGGCATGTTTTTCAGCGTGCAGCGCACGGCTTTCCCCCCCGCCATGCCCGCATCCGATATGACTGCTGCGGGGGTATCCTCGGACATGCCCCCCTCTAAAAGCGTCCTTTGGATGGCGGGCGCGTTTGCCTTTGCCATCAAAAAGACGTACGTCGTATCCTTTTCGGGCGCGGGAACGCAAAAAGGCTCCCCCGCCGTATGCGCCGTATACACGCAAAATCCCCTTGCCGTGCCGCGGTGCGTGACGGGAATGCCCGCCCATTCCGCCGCCGCCACCGCCGCGGTGACGCCCGGCACCACGCCGCAGCGCACGCCCGCCGCGGCGAGCGCTGCGAGCTCCTCCCCGCCCCGCCCGAAGACAAAGGGATCTCCCCCTTTTAAGCGGACGGTGAGCGGATATTGCGCCGCGCAGCGCACGAGCACGCGGCAGATCTCCTCCTGCGAGGCAGCGTGCGCGCCCGCCCGCTTGCCGACGAAGATGCGCGCGCAGTCCTCCCTGACAAAGCGCAGGAGCGCCGCGTCGATGAGGCTGTCGTATACCACGCAGTCGCATTGGCGCAAAAGTTCCGCGCCGCGCAGCGTGATCGTTCCCTCGCCGCAGCCCGCGCCCACCAAAACGACGCGGTTCATAAAAGCGCCTCCGCAATTTGGCGCAGCGTCTCTTCGCCCGCGTACGGCAGGGCGCAGATCTTCCCTTCGTATTGTGCAAAGAGCGTCGCCCCGTCAAAATAACAGCCCACACCGCCCGTACAGCCGCCGCCAAGAAGGCGCTGCAGCGCGCGTTCGATGCGCGCGGCGCGCCCCGCAGCCGCGTCGTGGATGCATGCGCCCGCCGCCCCTTCGACGGCGATGATGCCCTGACACGCCGCAGGCACGCAGACGTCGACGGCGAGCGGCTCCGCCGTAAACCCTTCCGCCGCGATATGCAGCCGATCCAGCCCCGCCGCCGCGAGCACGAGCGCATCGAACTCGCCCAAAAGAAGTTTACGGATACGCGTATCCACATTGCCGCGCACGGGCAGGACCTCCGCCGCGGGAAAACGCCGTTTGACCGCCGCCGCACGGCGGGGCGACCCCGTTCCCACGCGCGTCACGCGTTCCCCCGTTTTCAGGAGACAGTCGCGCGCGTCGGCGCGCGGCAGGCAGAAAAACCCGTCGCTTCGCTCGTCCGCGGGCAGATCTTTGGCGGAATGCACGGCGAGATCGAGCGTTCCCGCCGCGATCATCTCAGAGAAAACGTCGGTGAACGCGCCCCGTCCAATGGCGGAGAGCGGGGAGGCAAGGTCTTCGTCCCCCCGCGTCCTGACGATCACAAGCTGCGTTTCGTACCCCTTTTCCCGCAAAAGATGGGCAGCTTCCTCCGCCTGTGCGCGGGCCAGCGCCGAGCCACGCGTTCTCATCCTGCGCGTCACAATCGCGCCGAAATCAAAAGCATCTCGACGGTAGCCAGATATTGCT
>CALVPW010000044.1 GCA_944354085.1 uncultured Clostridia bacterium
ACGCGCACGGTACCGCCCGTACTTTTTAAGGAAACGGCGCGTTTTTTGCCGTCCGCCTTTTCGAGATGGCCCTGCGCTTTGAGGCGGTTGATGTAGTCGTATGCCGTCGCCGTCGATTTGATGCCGAGTTCGCGGCACATATCGCGGACGGTGGGCGGGAAACCGTTCTCATCCGTATAGCGGTTGATAAAGGCAAGTACCTCTTCGAGTTTGCGTTGACTGAGCATGGCTGCATCCTCCTTACTGCGATTATATCATATCCGAATGCAAATTGCAAACATTTGTTCTAAAAATATAAGATTTTTTTCGAAAAACTTCTTGCTTTTTTTGCGCAAAGGGGATATACTGGAACTGCTATGGAAAAAAAGATGTGCGTGCTCGACGAAGAGAAGGAATGCGACGGCTGCATGGAGTGCGAGATGTGCGATCTCGACCCGACGAAGGTCTGCGACAACTGCGGGAAATGCTTGGATATCAAGGAATACGCCGCCATCCGCATCGACAAGGTGTATACCGATCCCGCGGAATATGAACGCGATATGAAAAAAGGACGCTGAGCGTCCTTTTTCTTATTCGTCGAGGTAGCGTTTGAATTTTTCGGCGTGTTCTGCGGGGATGACGGCTTCGACCTGCATCCCGTCGTCCGTGTAAGAGACGGCGCGCTCGCTCACGAGAGAGCGCAGCGCCTGATAGTGCCCCGCCTGCGCGTACGGGACGAACAAACGCGCTTCCACAAAGCGGTCACGCAGCGTCTCAAAGATACGGCGGCACAGCGTATCCAGCCCCGCGCCCGTCTTTGCCGAAATACAGACTGCGTCGCGCGGGAGCCCCGCGCGCGAAGATATTTTGTCGCATTTGTTCATGACGACGAGATAGGGCGCGGAAAAACCCAGATCGCGCAGCGTATCCGTCGTCGTCTCGAGCTGCGTCTCGTACGCGCCCGCGGCGTCGCACACCACGAGCGCGAGGTCGCAGTTGAGCGCGCTCTCGAGGGTGGAACGGAACGCGTCGATGAGATGATGGGGGAGATCTTGCAAAAAGCCGACGGTATCCACCAACAAAAAGTCCATCCCGTCGATGGTAAGGCGGCGCGCCGTGGGATCGAGCGTGGCAAACAGCGCGTCTTTAACAAAGACGTCAGCCCCCGTGAGCGCATTCAATAGGCTGCATTTTCCCGTATTCGTATATCCGACGAGCGCAACCGTGCGCACGCCGTCCTTTTGGCGGCGCTTGACCTGCAATTCCCGCCGCTGCACCGTTTTCGTAAGGCGCGCTTCGAGCGCGCGGATGCGCGTGCGGATGTGACGGCGGTCAGTTTCGAGCTGCGTTTCGCCCGGGCCGCGCGTTCCGATCCCGCCGCCGAGGCGGGAAAGCGCCCCGCCTTTGCCTTTGAGGCGGGGATACAGATAGCGCAGCTGCGCAAGCTCGACCTGCAATTTTCCTTCGCTGCTCTCCGCGCGCAGCGCAAAGATATCGAGGATGAGCGTCGTGCGGTCGATGACCTTTTTTCCGCCGAGCCCTTCCGATAAGTTGACGGTCTGGGAAGGGGAGAGCTCTCCGTTGAAGAGCACCGTAACGTCGAGCCCTTCGAGCAATTCGTTGAGCTCGGCAAGTTTGCCTTCGCCGATGAACGTCGCGGGGTTGATCTCGCGGATCTTTGCATAGAGCGTACCTGCGTAAGCCGCGCCCGCGCTTTCGATGAGCGCGACCGCTTCATCGTGCAAAACGCCGCTGCGTTCGGAGAAGACGGGTTGTAAGATATAGACGTTTTCCAAAATTATTCCTCGTTTGCATCAGCGTGCAGTTTGACGGCGTTGGCGACCGATCTGCGGTGATCTTCGGTGATCGCAGCGTAGTGTTTGCGCGTCGTGTTCACATCGCGGTGTCCGAGCACGTCTGCCACGATATAAATATCGCCCGTTTCGCGGTAGAGCGCCGTGCCGTACGTCGAACGGAGCTTGTGCGGCGTGATCTTTTTCAAAGGGGAGACGATCCGCGCGTACTTTTTGACGAGATTTTCCACCGCGCGCACGCTGATACGGCGGTATTGCAGCGATAAGAAAAGGGCATGCTCGTCCGAAGGAACGGACGGGTCTTCTTCTTTTTGGGCAAGATATGCGGCGAGCGCGTCGCCGACCTCCTCCGAAAAATACAAGATCGCCTGATTGCCGCCCTTGCGGGTGACGACAAAGGAGTTGTTGGAGAAATCGATGCTCTCGTCGTTGAGCCCGACGAGCTCGGAGATACGGATGCCCGTTCCCAAAAACAGCGTTAAAATGGCGGTATCGCGGATCTTCGTCTTCTCGTGATAGCCGATCGCATGTTTGGACAGCCCGTCGCCGTATTCCGCCGTTTTCAAAAGAGAGGGGACTTCGCCGCCCTCCAAACGGATGATCTCTTTTTCGTGTAGCTTGGGCGTGGCGACTTTGGAGGCGTTGTTGGTTTCGATGAGCCCCTTGTTGAAAAAGTACTTGTACATCGAACGCACGGTAGAAAGTTTACGCGCCTTGGCGCGCTCATCGCACGAGAGCCGCCTGTCGCGGAAGCGGTAATTGGAAAGATAGCTCAGATAGATCTCGAGGTCGGTGTCCGTCACCGCGTCCATATCTTCGAGCGTGAGATCGTGCACGTCCTTGCCGCGGAACTTTTTACGGACGAGAAAATCAAAAAAGATACGCAGGTCGTATACGTAATTGAGGCGGGTGAGCGTGCTGGTACGCGTTTCGACGCCGCGCAAAAAATCCTCGCAGAAATAGGGCAGTTCCTCGAGGAGAGAATCGATCTTATCGAGATTTTTTAAGTTTCGCTCGCGATAGTAATCGGAGCCATCCGTCTTTGCCATGACCTCATTATAGCACAAAAAGAAAGGGCGGTCAATTTTACGAATAGTTATAGCAAAAATTTTTTTGTGAGGAACGGCCCATAGAAGCTCCCGAGGCGCAAATTCAAGCGATGGGGAATTGAGATAACTATTCGTAAAACACAGCTTTTACGAATAGTTATTGTAAAAAATGGCGAATATAGTGCGATTTTTCGCCATATTTGAATGTATCGTTCAAATGCTAATATATTGTTACGCGTTGCCGCGGCTTGCGGCGCCATACAAAATTCCGTACAAGATCCGCTTTCTGACGCCCGTTTTCAGGCAAGATCTCAGATTTTGCGCATCGTTTGCCATCGTTTGCTGCGGCAAAAAACAAAAAACGGCTCACGCCGTTTTAGGTACTATGTCACGCATACTATTTGATCTTGGAGAAGATCCCGTACGAGAACGCGTCACAGATCAGCGTATCGGTGAATATTTTTCCCGTAAGGTGCTCTTTGTACGTCCCCTTAAAATATACGGTGTACACGCCGCTCGAATTGTTGACGTACGTATAGACGACGCTTTCCCGATCCCTGCGTTCGTACACGATGCAGCCGCCGTCAGAGAAAAGTTCGTCGAATTCTCCCGTACGGAATGCGGAAAACTGTTTGCGCAGCCCGCCGAGCTTTTGATAAAACGCAAGCAGCTCCTCGTCGGTATGCTCCCAATCAAAACAGCCGCGGCAGAACGGATCCTGGTAGCCCTGCATGGCATTCTCGTCGCCGTAATATACGCAGGGAACGCCGGGAAGCGTAAATTGCAACACGGCAGCCATTTTTAATTTGGCTTTTGCGCGCGCAACTTCCTTTTCGTTCATCGAGGTGACCGCCATCTCATCCTTGTTGGCGCATGTTTTGCCGCCCAAAACGGTCAGGATGCGCGGCGTATCGTGCGTGCCGAGGATATTCATGAGGCAGTCGAGCGTCTCTTTGGGATAATGGTCGATGAGCATGTACAGCGTCTCGCGCAGCTGCGACGTGTTCCCTGACTGCACAAAGCTGATGATCGCGTCCTTCAAAGGATAGTTCATCACGCTGTCCAGCTCAAAGCCCTGCAAATATTGTCTGCGTTCGCTGTACGCGATCTTGTTGGAAGCATCCTCCCACACTTCGCCGATGACGACGGCGTCAGGCGTGGTTTGCTTGACGGCGGCGCGCAACTTTTGCAGGAAGAAATCGGGAAGTTCGTCGGCAACATCCAGACGGTAGCCGCCGATGCCGTGGCGCAGCCATTTTTTGAGCACGCCCTCTTCGCCGAATACGAATTCCTGATAGGATGCGGAATGCTCGTTGACGGCGGGCAAGGTGTCGATGCCCCACCAGCTGTCGTACGAATCGGGAAAATCATGGAAATGGAACCAATCGGCATACGGGGACGTCTTCGACTGATACGCGCCGACGCTGTCGTACCTGCCGTATTTATTGAAATAACGGCTGTCCGCGCCCGTATGGTTGAGCACCGCATCCAAAACAACGTGGATCCCGCGCTCTTTTGCCGCACAAATGAGGCGGTCGAAATCCTCCTCCGTCCCAAGCTGCGCATCGATCTTCATATAATCGCCCGTATCGTAGCGATGGTTGGAATACGCCTCAAAGATGGGATTGAGATATAAAACGGTCACGCCGAGCGCCTGCAAATAATCAAGTTTTTCGGTGATGCCGTTCAGGTTCCCGCCAAAAAAATCGTTATTCAAGACCTTTCCGTACTCATTCGGCTTGTAAGTCGGCTGCCCGCCCCAATCGTCGCGGCGGACTTTCCAATCCGCGATGGGCAGTTCGCCCGCCTTGCGGAAGCGATCGGGAAAGATCTGATACATCGTACCGCCTTTCATCCAGGCGGGCGTTTCGTACGACTCGTCGTATACGGTGATCTGCCACGTTCTCAGATCGTTCTTGCCGCAGATCACGCCGTCTCTCCACTTGCCGCAGCCGAAAAATTCACCGCTCACACGGAAATAGTAAAAATATAACCCGATCTGATTGAATTTGAGCGAGACGGTGAACCCGTCGTCGAGGCGGTGCATCGAGAGCGCCGTACGCTCTTTCCCGTCCTGAAAGAAGACAAAGCTCGCGTCAAGGTCGTGCGGCATCTCCCCGTTCCCGTTCCAATAGATGCGAAACGTGACGATCGATCCGCGCGCAAAGGCGCCCGTCTTGCTTTTGCAAGCCTTATTGAGTGGATTATAGTAAAAATTCATAACGAAAGGATACGGTATGCAATATAGTGCGGCGCTGCACAGCGCGCATTATTTGACGGGTTTTAAGTTCCAGATGTTCTTGGCGTATTCGCGGATGCTTCTGTCTGCCGAGAAGTACCCCGCAGCCGCAATGTTCATGAGCGACTTTCTGTTCCACGAAAGTTTATCGTTGCGGTAAAGATCGCTCATCGCGCTCTGCGTGCGTGCATACGATTCATAATCGGCAAGGCACATATAGGGATCTGCAACGGGCGAATTGCGCAGCAGATAGTTGGCGATATCTGCAAACGACGTGCCGTTGAACCCGACGATGAGCGACTCGATGATCTTGCGCAGGCTGTAATCCTGGTTGTAATAGGCGCTCGAATTATACCCGCGCGACCAGATCTCGCGCACTTCGTCGGCGGTGAGCCCGAAGATAAAGATGTTGTCCTCCCCTGCCCGCTCCGTCATTTCGACGTTTGCGCCGTCCAGCGTTCCGATGGTGAGCGCGCCGTTGATCATGAACTTCATGTTGCCCGTGCCGCTCGCCTCCTTCCCCGCCAGAGAGATCTGCTCGGAGATCTCGCTCGCAGGCATGAGCGCTTCCGACATGGTCACGTTGTAGTTCTCCATGTATACGACGTTGAGCTTTTCGTTGATCTTGGGGTTTTTGCGGATATCTTCGGCAAGATAGCAGATGAGTTTGATGATCTGCTTCGCCATATCGTATCCCGCAGCCGCCTTTGCGCCGAAGATATACGTTTTGGGCTGCATATCAAGATCGGGATCTTCGCGCAGCGCATTATAATCGGCGATGATGTGCAGCACGTTCAAAAGCTGACGTTTATACTCGTGCATGCGCTTTGCCTGCACGTCGAACAGCGTATCGGGATCGACGACGATCCCCTGCTGTTTTTTGGCATACGCGGCGAACTGACGTTTTTTGATGGCTTTGATCTCGTTCAGACGCTTCAAAACGCTCTCGTCGTCGGCAAATTTGCGCAGCTCTTCGAGGCGCTCGGGATGCAGATCGTATCCGTCGCCGATGCATTCGGTGATGAGTGTGCAAAGTTCGGGATTGGATTGGTTGAGCCAGCGGCGGTGTGCGATGCCGTTGGTCACGTTGCAGAACTTATCGGGCGTATAGTCGTAAAAATCGCGGAAAATGCTCTCCTTGATGATGTCGCTGTGCAGCCCCGAAACGCCGTTGACGCTGTGCGTGCCCATCACGCACAAATTCGCCATGCGCACGGTGTTGTGCGACAAAATAGACATACGGGAGATCTTTTCCCATTCGCCCGGGAAACGCTGCCAAAGATCGTCGCAGAAACGGCGGTTGATCTCCTTTAAGATGCCGTAGATGCGCGGGAGCCTGCGTGCGATCAGGTCCTCTGCCCACGTTTCGAGTGCTTCGGCAAGCACGGTGTGATTGGTATACGCGCAGGCCGCCGTCGTGATGTTCCACGCGACTTCCCAGTTGAAGTAATTTTCGTCCACGAGGATACGCATCAGCTCTGGGATGGCGAGCGCGGGATGGGTATCGTTGATGTGGATGGCAGCCATCTGCGGCAGCAGCGCGAGCGAGCCGTAGCGGCGCTTGTGATCGGACACGATGCATTGCAGCGACGCAGACACAAGGAAATACTGCTGTTTGAGGCGCAGAGATTTGCCCTCGTAATGATTATCCGAGGGATACAGCACTTTGGAGATGAGCTGCGCGTCCGTCTCGTCGCGCATGACCTCGTCGTAGTTCCCCTGCGAAAAGAGCTGCATATCGAACTTCTGCACGGCGCGCGAACGCCACAAACGGAGCGTGCTCACAGCATCCGAATCTTTGCCCGATACCATCATATCGTAAGCGATGGCTTCCACCTCTTTGGCGTTGCGGTACACGGTCTCCATGCCGTGATCCGTCCACTTTTCCTCGAGCGTACCGTCAAAACGAACGATGAAGTGCTTATCGGTGCGTTGGATGAGCCACGCGTCCCCGCCGGGAAGCCAAACGTCGGGCAGCTCGATCTGCCAGCCGTCGATGATCTTCTGCTTGAAAAGCCCGAACTGATAGCAGATGGAGAAACCCATCGCGGGATAGTCCTGCGTGGCGAGCCCATCCAAAAAGCAGGCGGCAAGCCGTCCGAGCCCCCCGTTGCCGAGCCCCGCGTCGGGCTCCTCTTCGTACAGGTCTTCGAGCGTGAGCTTGTAATCTTTGAGCGCGCCCTCGATCGCGTCGTAGATCCCGAGATTGTAGACGCTGTTTTTCAGCGACCGCCCCATCAAAAACTCCATGCAAAGGTAATAGACGCGCTTTGCTTTGCGGTTTTTCGTTTTGACGTGGAATTTTTGATGCTGTTCCGCCATGATGTCGCGTACGCTCATCACGACGGCGCGATAGATCTGCTCACGCGTTGCTTCCTGCGGGGCGACCCCGAAATAACGGGAGATCTTCCCCGAGATCAGACGTTGTGCCTCTTGTTCGGTCATTTTCATGTAAGATCGTGTTCTCCTGCCTGTTTGTTCAATTTCTGATCATTTTCAAAGACATAAAGAACGGAGGAGCAAAGACGGCGAAATGCGTTTTGCCCCTCTCGCATTCCTTTTCTTTTACGTTATTTGAGCATGCCCAAATACAGCCCTTCGTAATACGACGCCGATTTCGCCCACGAGAAGTCGGTCTCCATCGCCTTCTTTTGGAGCGCCTTCCATGCATCCTTGTCGTGATAGACGCCGATCGCCTCGTTGATCACGTACAACATATCGTATGCGTTATAGTCGTGGAAGGTAAACCCGTTGCCGCCCGCGCCGTACGGCGTGATGCTGTCGCGCAGGCCACCCGTCTCGCGGACGATGGCGACCGTCCCGTAACGGGATGCGATCATCTGCGAAAGCCCGCACGGCTCGCTCTTGCTGGGCATCAGGAAGATATCCGCGCCCGCATAGATCTTACGCGAAAGATCGGAGTTAAAGGAGATGATGGAGACCACCTTCCCCTGATAGCGGCGCGCAAGGTCGCTGAAATAGTTCTCGTATGTGGAATCGCCCGTGCCAAGCAGAACGAACTGCATATCCTGACGGAGCGCCTGTTCGATCACCTCTTTCACGAGGTCGAGCCCCTTGTGCGAAACAAGGCGGGTGATCATCGCGACGATGGGCGTTTCGGGCTTGACGGGGAGATTGAGCATGCGCTGCAATTCCTCTTTGCAGATGGCTTTGTTCGCCATGTTCTCCGCGTCGTAATTCGCGAACAGCGACTTATCCGTCGCGGGATTGTAGTAATCGGTATCGATGCCGTTCAAGATCCCGCACAGCTTGAATTCGTTGCGGCGGATGATGGGATCGAGCCCGTGCGAATAGTACGGGTCTTTGATCTCCCCCGCATAGGTGGGGCTCACCGTCGAGAAGCGCTCGCAGCATTCGATCGCCCCTTTCATCAGGTTGATGCAGCGGTCGTACTCCACCAGATAACGGAAACGGTTGGAGATCCCGAAGAGGTCTTCCAAAATATCGAGCGAATATTTTCCCTGATATTCGATGTTATGGATGGTGAAGACGGCGCGGATGAACTGATATTCGGGACGGAAGCAATAGATCGTCTTCAAATACAGCGCCGCAAGCGCAGCCTGCCAATCGTGGCAGTGCAGGATGTCGGGATAAAATCCGATAAAGGAAAGGATCTCCATCACGCCGCGGCAGAAGAACGCGAAACGCTCGCCGTCGTCGTAGTATCCGTAGCATCCTGGACGCTTGAAGTAATACTCGTTATCGACAAAATAGAACTTGACGTTGTTGGCTTCGTACTCAAAGATCCCGCAATATTGGTTTCTCCACGAAAGCGGAACGAAGATATTGCCGATGAACTTGAAATCCTTGCGGTATTCCTTTTTGATATCCTGATAGAGCGGGATGATGACGCGCACATCGTACGCGTCGCTCTTGGCAAGCGCCTTGGAGAGCGAGCCGATGACCTCGGCGAGACCGCCCGTCGAAATAAAGGGCGCCGCCTCCGAAGCCACGAACAAGATCTTCTTTTTCGCTACGACGGTGATCTCGGGCGCGGGCGCCTCCTGCGGCGTATCCTGTGCAGCCACGACCTCTACGGGCGGCACGTTGACGACGGCGGCTTCCGCCGCTTCGGCGACGGGCTCCGCCTTAGGCGCTGCGACCGTCTTTTTGGTGGTGTTCTTTTTGGTTTTGGTTGTACTCATGCGTTCCTCCTCTTATCATTCCCCGAAATCTGCCTGCGCAAACGCGGGCGGCGCATATGCGCCGCCGCGGGCTTGCATCGTTTAGATCATTCTGCCTTTTGCGATGAAGTACGGAAGTTCCGCACATCCCGCAAGGTGACGTCTGTCGCGGATCACGGCGTTCTTATCCGTGATCACGCAGTCGAGCGTGACGGACGAACCGACGACGCTGTCCTGCATGATGATGGAATTTTTGACGACGCTCCCCTTCCCGATCTTGACGCCGCGGAACAGGATGCAGTTCTCCACCGTCCCCTCGATCTCGCAGCCGTCGGAAATGAGCGAATTCTTTACGACCGCGCCGTCGCTGTATTTGCTGGGCGCCGAATCGCGGACCTTGGTATAGATATCGCGCGCGCCGAACAGTTCGTCGCGGACGTTCTTATCCAAGAGCTCCATGCTGTGCGCATAGTATTTTTCCAGCGAGTCGATGCTTGCGCAGTATCCCTTGAAGGCATAGCCGTAGATCCTGAGCCCTTCGACGTTCTTTGCAAGGATATCCTTGCCGAAGCTGGAGAGCCCGCGCGTGACCGCATCCTGGATGATGTTGATGAGGAACTCGCGCCCGATCACCATGATATTGGCGTATACGTTGCACTTCGTTTTCTGTTTGAGGTGCGGGTTGATCTTGACGCCCGTCACTCTGCCCTCTTCGTCGGGCGTGAGCGTCATAAAGTATCCCGATTGGATGGGCGCTTCCTCTTCGATATACGTCATCGTGATGTCCGCACCCTTCTCCTCGTGATAGCGGATGATGTCTGCGATATCCACGCGGGCGATCACGTCGCAATCGGAGATGACGACATACTCCTCGTTACGGTGATTCAAAAATCCCGTGATGCCCTTCAGGGCTTCGAGGCGGTTGGTATAGGGCGCGTCCGTCTCATCCGAATAAGGCGGAAGCAGGATGATGCCGCCGTCCTTACGGGCGAGATCCCAATCCTTCCCGCTGCCGAGATGGTCCATCAGCGACTGATAGTTGTACTTCGTAACGATGCCGACGGTGGTGATGCCGGAATTGACGAAGTTGGAAAGCGAAAAGTCGATGAGACGATATCTGCCGCCGAACGGGATGGACGCCATCGTTCTGTGGCGGGAGAGTTCGGGGATGTTCTCATCGTGAACGTTGGAAAAAATAACTCCTACTGCCGAATTTGCCATGGTTTACTCCCCCTTATAATCCTTATCGAGGATCTGCCCGCCTGCGACCTTTGCGCCTGCGCCGATCGTGATGTTCCTGCCGAGCACGGCAATGCCGGCGTTCTTTTCCTTGTCTTCGCCCACAACGGCGCCCTCTTCCACCACGGTGTTCTCGTCGATGATGGAATACACGACTTTGGCGCCCTTTTTGACGACGCTGCCTGCCATGAGGACGCTGTCGACGACCTCCGCCCCCTCTTCGACGACGACGTTGCTCGAAAGCACGGAATGCTCCACTTTGCCTTCGATCTCGCAGCCGAGCGAAATGAGCGAATTGCCGACCTGCGCCTTATCGCCGATATATTCGGGCGGAGCGAGCGGGTTGCGGGAATGGATCTTCCAATCGGGATCGCTCACGTCGAACGCGGGATCGTCCCCCAAAAGGTCCATATTCGACTCCCACAGCGAGGAGATGGTGCCTACGTCCTTCCAATAGCCGCTGAACCGATAGGAGAACATCTTCTCGCCCGCGTTGAGCATGGCGGGAAGCACGTCTTTCCCGAAGTCCTTGCTCGAATTGGGGTTGGCGTCGTCCTCGGTGAGGTATTTGAAGAGCTTGCTCGCCGTGAAGATATAGATCCCCATCGAGGCAAGATTGCTCTTGGGCTGCTTGGGTTTTTCTTCGAACTGGTAGATGGAACCGTCCTCGTTGGTGTTGAGGATGCCGAAGCGCGAAGCCTCTTTCATCGGGACTTCGATGGCTGCGATCGTGCAATCGGCGCCCGTCGCCTTGTGCGCTTTGAGCATGGCGGCGTAATCCATCTTATAGATGTGGTCGCCCGAAAGGATGAGCACGTATTCGGGATTATACTTTTGCATGAACGCGAGGTTCTGATAGATGGCGTTTGCCGTGCCTTCGAACCAGGACGACTTTTTCTTTGCCTGGTACGGCGACAGGATATGTACGCCGCCGAACGAGCGGTCGAGATCCCACGGCTGACCGTTTCCGATGTACTCGTTGAGTTCGAGCGGTTCGTACTGCGTGAGCACGCCCACCGTATCGATCCCCGAATTGATGCAGTTGCTCAAAGGGAAATCGATGATACGATACTTCCCGCCGAACGCGACCGCAGGTTTTGCAATGTTGTTGGTGAGCGCGTAAAGACGGCTGCCTTGCCCGCCCGCGAGCAACATTGCGACACATTCCTTCTTTCTTTGCATACTACAGAACCCCCTGTAAAACTCCTATATTTATTTCGGCATTCAAGCCGCAGAGTCCGTCATATCTTCTTTCTGTCTCGGTTTCAAGTCCCGTCGTTATTTGACCGTCTTTTTTGCCGCAGGCTTCTTGGCGGCAGGTTTTTTCGCCGCGGGCGCCTTGGCGGGCTTGGGTGCATCGGGTTCGCGCACCAGATACAAGCACGTCATCTTCGGCATCGCCACGGGGATGGAATACTCTTTGCCGTGGCTGGGCTTTTTGACCGCGGAGATCGTCTTTTTGGCGATCTTCCCTTCGCCGCCGTACTTTTTATCGTCGGTGTCGAACACGACTTTGTATTTGCCGCGGCGCGGCACGCCGAGACGGTAATCGGGCACGTCCACACCCGAGAAGCACACGAGCGCGATGACCTCGTTCCCCGCCTTGTCCCTGCGCAGGAAGGCGACGATATTGCGGTCTGCATCGTCGGGCGCGAGCCATTCGAACCCGTCCCAGGAATCCTCCACTTCGTACAGCGCGGGCGTCGAAAGATAAAACTCGTTGAGCTCGCGCACCATCAAAGAGAGTTTTCCGTGCAGCTCGTAGCGATCCATGAGGAAAAATTCCAGCCCCTCGTGATAATCCCACTCTTTGAACTGCCCGAACTCATACCCCATGAAGTTGAGCTTTTTGCCGGGATGCGCCATCATATAGCCGAGGAAGGAACGCACGCCCGCGAACTTCTCTTCGTAAGTGCCCGGCATCTTGTTGATGAGCGAGCACTTGCCGTGCACGACCTCGTCGTGCGAGATGGGCAGAACGTAGTTCTCGGAGAAGGCATACATCATCGAGAAGGTGAGTTTGCTGTGATTGTACATACGGAAATACGGGTTGAGGCACAGATACGAGAGCATATCGTTCATCCAGCCCATATTCCATTTGAAGTTGAAGCCGAGCCCGCCGACAGAGCCTGGTTTGGTCACGAGCCCCCACGCGGTGGACTCTTCGGCGATCATGAGCGCATACGGGAAGCGCAGGAACACCGCCTCGTTGAGCTTGCGCAGGAATGCGATGGCTTCGAGGTTCTTGTTCTCGCCGTAGATGTTCGGCACCCATTCGCCGGGGCGCTTGTCGTAATCGAGGTAGAGCATGGAAGCCACGGCGTCCACGCGCAGCCCGTCGACATGATACTTGTCAAAGAAGAAGCACGCGTCGGAAATAAGGAAGGAGAGCACCTCGTTCCTGCCGTAATCGAAGCGGCGCGTCCCCCAGCTCTTGTGCTCCATCCTGTCCCACTGGCTGCTCTCGTAGAGCGGCTGCCCGTCGAACTCGTACAATCCCTGCGCGTCCTTGGGGAAGTGCGCGGGGACCCAATCGAGGATAACGCCGATGCCCGCGCGGTGGAATTCGTCCACGAGGTGCATAAAATCTTTCGGCGTGCCCATACGGGAGGTCACGGCATAGTAACCCGTCACCTGATAGCCCCACGACCCTTCGAAGGGAAATTCGGTCACGGGCATGAATTCCACGTGCGTATACCCCATCTCCTTGACGTAAGGCACGAGCTCGCGCGCAAGATCGTCGTAGGAGTAGAAGTTTCCGTCGTCATGGCGCCGCCACGAGAGCAGGTTCACCTCGTAGATGTTCATGGGCGAGGTAAAGATGTTCTTTTGGCGCAGCCCTTCGAAATACGCCTTGTCCTGCCACTCGTAGCCGTCAAGATCGTACAATTTGGACGCCGTCGCGGGAGGCGTCTCGGTATGGAACCCGACGGGATCGGCTTTCATGAGCTGTCTTCCGTCCGCCGCGGTGATGCAATATTTGTATACGTCGTACTGCTTCACCCCGGGGATAAAGAGCTCGAAGCTCTCCCCGTCGATCATGCGCTGCATGACGTTGGCTTCCGCATTCCAATCGTTGAAATCCCCCACGACGGAAACGCTCCTTGCGTGCGGCGCCCATACGCGGAAGACGTATCCCTCCTCTTCGCCGCGCACTTCCTTATGCGCGCCGAAGATCTCGTAAATGCGGTCGTTCTTCCCGTGGTGATATAAGTAGAGCGGAAAATCCGTCAAGCTGCCCACGGTTTCCTTCGTCGTGTTCTTCTGCATCGCGTCTCCTTTTGGATCGAAATCCCCCTTACATTCGGCGCAGGCGGAAGATATCCGCTGTGCGTCGATCATATTATACTATATTTTGCGCTCGGTTTCAATACCCATTTTGCATTTTTTAGGGATTTTTTCAAAAAAAATTTATCCAAATTTGCAAGTTGATGCAAAAAATCCCCCTCGGGAGCGCCGAGGGAGATCGTTCGTGCTTATTTGGTTTCGCTGTACTTGTCTTCTTTGTTCCAGGAATACAGCTCGCGGAGCTCTTCGCCGACCTTTTCGAGCATGTGGCTCGCCTCGCGCTCGCGGCAGGCGTTGAAGTGCGCCCTTCCGCCGCTCTTGTTCTCGGAGATCCACTTGGAAGCGAACGTCCCGTCCTGGATCTCGGTGAGCACCTTCTTCATCTCCTTCTTCGTCTCGTCGGTGATGAGGCGCTTGCCCGTCTCATAATCGCCGAATTCCGCCGTATCGGAAATGGAATAGCGCATCTTTTTGAAGCCGCCGTTGTAGATGAGATCGACGATGAGCTTCATCTCGTGGATGCACTCGAAGTACGCGTTGCGGGGATCGTACCCTGCCTCGACGAGCGTTTCGAACCCTGCCTTCATGAGAGCGGTCACGCCGCCGCAGAGCACCGCCTGTTCGCCGAAGAGATCGGTCTCCGTTTCGCACTTGAACGTCGTTTCGAGCACGCCCGCGCGCGCGCCGCCGATGCCGAGCGCATATGCGAGCGCGATATCCATCGTGTCGCCCGAAGGATCCTGATAAACGGCGACGAGATCGGGAACGCCGTGTCCCTCCACATACTCGCTGCGCACCGTGTGGCCGGGACCCTTGGGCGCGATCATGAACACATTGACGTCCGCAGGCGGGACGATCTGCTTGAAGTGGATGTTGAACCCGTGCGCAAAGGCAAGATATTTGCCCTCTTTGAGGACGGGCGCCACGTTTTCTTTATAGATGTCCGCCATCTTCTCGTCGGGCGTGAGCATCATGATGACGTCGGCTTTTTCCGCCGCTTCCTTGACGGGATACACCTTGAAACCCGCTTTCTCGGCGATGGGCCACGTTCTGCCGCCCTTGTTGAGGCCGATGATGACGTTCACACCGCTGTCTTTGAGGTTGAGCGCGTGCGCGTGCCCCTGGCTGCCGAAGCCGATGACGGCGACCGTCTTCCCGTTCAGGCGTTTCAGGTCGCAGTCTGCCTCGTGGAAGATGCGCGCCTCCTGCGTTTCGGGATCGTAAATTTTATGTGCCATTGATCTTTCCCTCCGTTTTTTGCTTTCTTTATTATTATACCCCCGCGTCCTTCTCCCGTCAAGCAACGGACGGAAATTTTTTTATAAAAATCGTATTTTGTTGCTTTTTTTGTATAAACGCGTTATAATCGTAACAAGCAAACGTTGGAGCACGCCATGAAACTCAACAGCCTGACCGTATTATACAAGATCTTAAACGATCCGCTCATCGCCGCGTTCGCGGATGCGGACGGCAAAAAGAGCAGGACGCAGTTTTTGCGAAAGCTGTACGAGGCGGGCGCGGAAACGCGCTTTGCGGCGTATATTGCCGACGCCGTCCTCACGGATGAAAACGCCTTTTCCCGCGCGGCGGCGGCGCAGACGCCCGTCTCCCCCTTCCTTCGTAAAGCCTTCCTCGACGATCTGGATGCCGTCGGCGAAGCGCTCTCTTCCTGCGAAGAGGACGGATTTATGCTCGGCAAGACCCCGTCGCCATTGACGGGCTGGAACGAGAACACGCTGCGCCGTCTCGCCCTCCTGTACCGCCGTCACGGCTACGGGCGCTTTTTGTACCACAACGCCTTCCGTTTCCGTGGCGGAGACCTTGTCCCCATCCTCTCTCCCTCCGAGGTCTCGCTCAAAGGCCTCAAGGGCTACGAACACGAGAAAAACGCCGTGCGCGACAACTTCGAAAATTTCGTGAACGGGCTCCCGTACGCGGATATGCTCTTATACGGCGACCGCGGCACGGGGAAATCTTCCACCGTCCACGCCATGGTCAACCTGTTCGCCGATCGAAAACTGCGCCTCGTGGAGATCGCAAAAGAAAACGTGCTCGCCCTTCCCGAACTCAAAACGCGGCTTGCGGACGAACCCATGAAGTTCGTCGTGTTCATCGACGATTTTTCGCTGCAGGAGAGCGACGACCGCGTGTCCACCTTAAAGGCGGCGCTGCAAGGCAGCATGGAAGGACACGTGGGCAACGTGATGATCGTGGCGACCAGCAACCGCAGGCATATCGTGGAAGAGAACTTCTCCTCCCGCATGAACAGCGTACACATGGGCGACAGCGAGGAAGAGCTCCTCTCCCTTTCCGACCGCTTCGGGATCACCGTACTGTTCGCCGCCACCAACAAAGAGACGTATCTTTCCATCATCCGCGCCGTCGCCGCAGACCGCGGGCTGAAAACGCCGACGGACACGCTGGAAGCGCTCGCCGAACGCTGGGCGCTCGTCCGCGGCGGAAGATCGCCGCGCCGCGCCCGTCAATTTGTCGATTACGCCTATGCCTGCGAACAAAAGGGCAGGGAGATCGACGTTTGAGCGAGCATTTCCCGCACGACGTCGTATATATCCCCCGCACCCAATACAAGCACGAGATCTGCCTCCCCGAGCCCTTCGAGGAGGCGTTTTTTTAAGTTTTCGGGCGATTGCACATAGCGCGCCTCGGGAAGACGGCTCGCAAGCGCCACGGCGCTCCCGTCCATGCAGAACGGTTCGCGTGCGGCATATGTGCGGTAGATGACGGGTGACTCCGCCCGTTTGAGCACGCTGACGAAGTCCTTCATCAGATCGCGCGTACGCGTATACGTATGCGGCTGGAACACGAGCCGCACCGTTCCCGCGCACATCCCCTCCGCCGTATCCAGCGCCGCGGCGATCTCCCGCGGATGGTGCGCGTAATCGCATACGACGGGCACGCCGCAAAAGGCGCCCACGCGCTCGAACCTGCGCTTTACCCCGCGAAAGCGGGAAAGCCCTTCCGCAATGACGGCGGGCGCGATCTGATACAGCCGCGCCGCCGCATACGCGGCAAGCGCATTGTATATCTGTACCTGCCCCGGGACCGCGAGCGTCACCTCCGCCGTCGGCACGCCGCATTCCGACACGGTGAAGGTATACCGCTCTTTCTCGGAAAAGAGATGGCGGGCGCGGATATCGCCGCCGCGGAGCCCGAACGAGAGCGCGGCGGGCAGCGTTCCCGCCCGATCGTCCGCATTGACGACGGCGCGCGCGGCGTTCGCGGCGAACGCACGGTAACACGCGAAGAGTTCGTCCTCGCTGCGGTAACAATCGGTGTGATCGAGATCTGTATTCAAAATGACGGCGGTCTCGCTTTTGAGATCGAGAAAACTGCGGCGGAATTCACACGCCTCGCTGATGAGGTATTCCCCGCCCGCGGCGTGATAGTTGCCGAACGAAATATCGTCTCCGCCGATATGGCAGGTGAACGCAAGATCGGCAGCCGCAAATACGTGCGAAAGCATCGCCGTCGCAGACGTTTTGCCGTGACAGCCTGCGACCGCCAGGACGTGCGGATATCCCTCCGCGATGCGTCCCAGCAGTTCGGCGCGGCGCCAAAGACGTTTTCCCGCCTTTCGCGCCCTTTCTGTGACCGCGGCATGCGCTGCCGCTTCCGTGTAAACGATGTCCTCTTCCCCGATCTCCTCTTCGCCGATGACGACGGGGACGCCCGCCTTTCGCAGTTTTTGCGTGTAGGCATTCTCGCGCACGTCGCATCCGCGCACGCGCACTCCCCTTTCATGCAGCAGCATCGCCAGCGCGCTCATGCTCACGCCGCCGATCCCGATCATATAAACGCTGTGAAAAAAGCTGCGGGGACACATACCGCATTGTATGCGCAAAATGCCGCAAAAGTGCCTCCCGCAATGATTTCTTAGGAAATTTATAAAAACTTTGTGCAAAATTATTGTAATTATCCGAAAAATATGATAATATAGTGAGCAAGAAGAGAGCAGGAGGGCAAACTCATGAAAATCGGAGACATTCGGATCCGCGAAGTGCGCAACACGGAGGGCAAATTGAAGGCGGTGGCATCCGTCACCATCGACGATTGTTTCGTCGTGCACGACATCAAGATCTTTGAGCGGGAAGAAGGTTTTGCGATCGCGATGCCCAGCAGAAAAACAACAGACGGAACATACAAAGACATCGCGCATCCGCTCAACAGCGAAACGCGCACGCTCATGCAGGATATGATCCTTGCAGCGTATCAGGCATTCCTGGCGGAAAAGCAATAACGCAAAAAAATACGCACCCTTTGCAGGGTGCGTATTTTTTTTGTCTTTTGTGTGTCACGATACGGGAACGACGTTCACCGCACGGAGTTTGCCTGTGTCTTTGGGATCGGGTTCTGTCTCAAACGTGACCTTCTGCCCCTCTTTCAACGTACGGAAGCCTTCCGTTTGGATGGCGGAGAAGTGTACGAACACGTCGTCCCCGCCCTCGTCGTTGGCGATAAAGCCGTAACCTTTTCCGTCGTTGAACCATTTTACAGTTCCGTTCATAGAATACTTCCTCCTCGGCGCGCAGTCGTAAAACGTGTGCGCACCGATGCGTCACGAGTCATGCTTATCCACGCCTTTTTTATTATACGCGCCGAATTTGACATTGTCAAGCCCCATTTTGAAAATATTTGTTTATTTTTGCAAATATTTTTCAAGCAGGAGCGAACTTGTCGCAACGAATGCCGTGAGTTCCTCGGGCGTGAGCGGGCGATAGTTCATGAGCGCGAGATAATAGATCTGTTCGCACGCCTTGCCCTGCGCCTCTTCGGGCGCGTCCTTGAGCGCCTGTACCGCAGGGTTGGCGGCGTTGACGACGAGCGTCACGTCCACGGGCGATTCGCCCATCCCGTAAAAGCTGTGCATCTCGCTCATGCGGCGGACGAACTCCGAGACGTTGACGACGGCAGGCACCGTCCCGTCTTTGAGTTTTTCCGTCTTCACCGTCACGTGCTTGCCTTCGAGCGCCTTTTCGAAGAGCTTTTTGAGCGTTTCGTCCTCGCCGCCCTCCTCTTTGAGCGCGCCCGCCACATCTGCATCGATGCGCAAAAAGCGCACGCGGGTGGGATTCTTGTATTCGAGATAGCTCAAAAAGTGCGGATCGATATACGTATCGCAATAGATGGCGTCCAGCCCCGCGTCCTTGAACATTTTGATGTACTGCGCCTGTTTGTTCGCGTCCGAAACGTAGTACACCGCCTGCGGTTCCTTGCCGTTTTTGGCGTCCTCTTCGGAAACTTCCTCGCCGAAGAAGGAGGTCACGGGGCGGAATTCCCCCGCAAGATCTTTGTAGATGATGATCTCTTCGACCTTTTTATAGAACTCCTCGTCCTTGATGCAGCCGAATTTGACGAAGGTGGCGATGTCCTGCCAGCAGCTTTCGTACTTCGCCTTGTCGCTGCGGTACAGCTCGATGAGCTTATCCGCCACTTTTTTGGTGATGTGTTTGGCGATCTTTTGCACCTGCTTATCGTTTTGCAGGAAGGAACGCGACACGTTGAGCGGGATATCGGGGCAGTCGATCACGCCGTTGAGGAGCATCAAAAATTCGGGGATGACTTCCTTGATATTGTCGGCGATGTACACCTGATTGCAATAGAGCTTGACCTTGCCGCGCTCCAGCTCCACCTGTTTTCTCACCTTGGGGAAATACAAGATCCCCTTTAAGCGGAACGGATACTCCATGTTCAGATGGATCCAGAAGAGTGGCTCGTTGAAATCCTCGAACGTATCGCGGTAGAAGGTCTTATACGCCTCCTCCGTGCACTCTTTGGGTTGTTTCAGATAGAGCGGCTGCGTATCGTTGACGGGCTTGTCGTCCTTGCCCGTGGGATCGAGATAGATCTCGTACGGCATGAACGAGCAATATTTGCGCAAAAGTCCGCGGATGACCGTCTCCTTGGAAAATTCCTTTTCCTCGGCGGCAAGGTGCATCACGATCTTGGTGCCGCGCGTCTCCTTGTCGCAGTCGCCGATGGTATAGGTGGCGTTGCCGTCAGACTGCCAATGCACGCCCGCAGCGCCCTCTTTGTACGACTTCGTGAAGATCTCGATATTCTCCGAGACCATATACGCGGAATAAAATCCCAGACCGAAGTGCCCGATGATCCCGTCGCCGCCCGCCTTTTCGTACTTATCGACGAAGTCCGCCGCACCCGAAAAGGCGACCTGCGTGATGTATTTTTCCACCTCTTCTTCGGTCATGCCGATGCCGTTGTCTTCGACGGTGAGCGTGTTCGCCTTGGGATCGGCGGTCACCGTCACGCGGTAGTTCTCTTCCGCGGCTGCTTCGCCGAGGTCGACGAGTTTTTTATGTTTTGTGATCGCGTCCTGCGCGTTCGCGACGATCTCGCGCAAAAAGATGTCCTTTTCCGAATACAGCCATTTTTTGATGATCGGCATCATGTTCTCGCTTGCGATGCGGATATTGCCCTGCTTTTCCATAGTACCATGCTCCTTATGATGATTCAAAGTATTTATAACCGTAAAAAATGCCGTATAAACGAAAAAATCCGCCCGAAAGCGGATTTTTTTGCGATGGGAATTTACTTGTCGTCATTGCCGAGAAGATCTGCGATGGACGCGCCGCTGAAAGCGCCGTCCGACCACTCTCTGTACTCTTCCTCGTCGGCATAGTCGCTGGCGCTGCGGCGATCCTTTTTGCGGGAACGGCGTCTCTCGCCGCCCTCGCGCTGCTCGTCGCGGTCACCGCGCTCGCGGGATTCCTGCCAAGGGCGCGGCTGGAGCGCCTTGATGGAAAGGGTGATCTTGTGCGCTTCGGGATCGAAAGCAAGCACTTTCGCATCCACTTCCTCGCCGATGGTCAGCGCAGACGTGGGATCTTCCAGCCACTCGTGCGTGATCTGCGAAACATGGACGAGCCCGTCGATACCCTTTTCGAGTTCGACGAACGCGCCGAAGGGAACGATACGGACGACTTTGCCGTGCACGACGTCGCCGACGGCGTAACGCTCTGCAGCCGTCTCCCAGGGATGCGGCTGAAGCTGACGATAGCCGATGGAGACTTTTTTGTTCTCGCGGTCGATCTTGAGGACCTTGAACTCGTAGGTCTTGCCGATCTCCAGAACGTCGGTCACTTCCTTGACGCCCGTCCAGGAAAGATCGGAGATGTGCGCAAGGCAGTCAAAGCCGCGCACCGAGACGAATGCGCCGAACGAAGTCACGCGCTCCACCTTGCCCTCGACCACGTCGCCGACGTTGATGGAATCAAAGAACGCCGCTTCCTTTTCTGCCTTGGCAGCCTCGCGCGCTTTCTTCTCCTCTTCGAGGATGACGCGCTGGGATGCGATGATCTCCTTTCTGCGCTCTCTTCTGATCTCGAGCATTCTCAAACGAAGCTTCTTGCCGACCATTTTATCGAGCTCTTTCACATAGCCCGCACGGATCTCGCGGGCGGGAACGAACACCGCATAGGTGCCGAGCTCTGCCGTGAGGCCGCCTTTGTTGAAACCGGTGCAGACGACGGAAAATTCTTTGCCCGCCTCCACGTCCTTCAAAAGCGCTTCCTCTTCTTTGACCTTTTTCACCGATTTTTCGGAAAGTTTGACGGGATTGATACCGACGACCATCACGTCGATATTCTCACCGACCTTTTCCGCATATGCTGCACGGTCGTACGCTTCGCAATCGAGCTCGTTCTTCTCGACGAGGATCTCCCCCTTGCCGGAAACGGAAACGTATACGCCCTCTTCCGCCGCAGAGATGATCTTTACGTTGAGAAGCTGCCCGCGCTTATAAGGCGTTTCGCGATCGATGCCTTCGATGACCTTTGCCATCGTGGGCTTTTCGTCCGCCGCTTCCGCTGCGGGTGCAGGTGCTTCGACCTTGGTTTCCTCTGCGACGGGCGCCTGAGCTTCGACGACCGTCTCGTTCTGTACTTCCGTGTTGTTTTCTGCCATTTTGCTGAGAACCTCCGAGGTCAGCCAATCGGGAGTGCTCGCTCCCGCTACGATGCCGACCCTCTTAAAATTTTTGATTTTTTCATATTCGAAATCGTCCGCATTGCGCAAGCGGAACACCCGCTCGCAGAATCGGGACGCAGTTTCGCCAAGTTTATTGGTGTTGCTGCTGTTGAGCCCGCCGATCACCAGCACGGCATCCGCCTTTTTTGCGATCGCCTCGGTCTCTTTTTGCCTGCAAACAGTAGTATAGCAAATTGTTTGGAAAATCTCAACTGTTTTTGGATATACTTTTTGAATATTTTCTGCAATTTTCGAAAATCTTTGCACGGAAAAGGTGGTCTGCGAGACCAAAACGACGTCCTTCCCCCGCAAAACGGAAAAATCGGCGTCCGCTTCCTCAAAAACGTACGCCTCGCCGCGGCACCAGCCGACGAGCCCGACGACCTCCGGATGGAACGCGTGCCCCGCGATCGCCACCGTCTTGCCTGCAAGCGACGCTTCTTCGACGATCTTTTGCGTCCGCCGCACAAAGGAACAGGTGCAGTCCACCACGTTGATCTTCCGCGCCGCGCACGCCTCGTACACCGCCTGCCCCACGCCGTGGGAACGGATGAGCAGCGTCGCGCCGCACGGCACTTCGTCCGTCGTTTCGACGACGGTGAGCCCGCGCGCGCGGATACGCGCCGTCACGTCCTCGTTGTGGATGAGCTCGCCCAATACGTAAGTATTTTCCGCAGGCACGGAAAGCGCCGTGTCCACCGCCTTTTTCACACCCGCGCAAAAACCGCAGTGCGCGGCAACGAAAACTTTCACGCCTTTTTTCCTTTTTTCGCCTTTTTCGCGGCGCGCTCCGCGCGGAACGCGGCGCGCAGATCGTAAAGCATCCCCTTGAGCGCCGCATCCGCCTCGGCATAATCTTCGGGCGAGAGCTTTCTTCCGTAATATTCGGAAAGTTCTACTGGAGCGCCGATCACGACGTTCGTCCGCCTGAAAACTTTGGGGCGGTCACAGATGACGATGGGAACGACGGGCGTCCGCGTCTTGATGGCGAGTATCGCCGCGCCGCCGTGGAAGGGCAAAAATTCCTCGTCGGAGACCTTGTTGCGCGTCCCTTCGGGGAAAATGACGATCTTTTCGCCGTTTTTGAGCACTTTGATCGAATCCATGATGCTGCGGACGTCCGATCCGTCGCGCATGGCGCCGATCACGCCGAGCTTGCGCGCCACATACCCGAGAACGGGCACGCGGAGGATGCTGTCTTTCGCGACGAAATGGACGCCCTCCCACGTCGTATGCGCGGGATAAAAGACGTCCCAAAGACAGTAATGATTGCACACATAAATATATGCGCCCTTGCCCACCTTTTTCTGCCCGTGCAGTTTGAACGGGAAAATGAGCGCGTGGATGGGATACAGGAGCACGCGGAGCACGTTCATGCCGTGCATCACGTGCCTGCCCTTTTTGTCGGCAGGAAAGAGCAAGCGACGCTGCTTTTCGTGCTTTTTAAGTTTTTTTTGCAGTTTTTCCTGCTTTTTTGCCTGCTTTTTGGCAAGTTTACGCGCCTTTTTTGCGTCCGCTTCCGTCTGCGGCTGCTCGATAGGATCGCTCTCCGTCCCGCACATCAGATCTTCTCCTGTATCTTGCTCTTGATGGTCTTTAAGACCTCTTCGATCGTCATGGAAGAGGTATCGACGAGGACGGCGTCGTCCGCCTTTTTGAGCGGTGCGATCTCGCGCGCGGCGTCCTGCTCGTCACGGGCGACGATCTCTTTCAAAAGCGCGTCAAGATCGACCTCATACCCCTTCGCCGCAAGCTCGTCGGCGCGGCGTTTGGCGCGCACCTCGGGCGCCGCCGTCAGGAAAAACTTAAAATCCGCGTCGGGCAGCACAAAGGTGCCGATATCCCGCCCGTCGAGCACGCACGACATTTTGGAGGCGATCTCGCGCTGTTTTTCCACCATCTTCATACGCACGCTGATGTGCTTGGAAACGGTGGACGCCGCCATCGACACCTCGGGCGCGCGGATGGCATCGGAAACGTCTTCGCCGCCCAGCATCGTATGCTGCACGCCGTCACGGTAAACAACGTCGGGCGACGTGCTGCGCAATACGTCGCACACCTTCGCTTCGTCAGAAACGTCCGCCCCCGCCCGCAAACACGCCAGCGCGCAGGCGCGGTACATTGCGCCCGTATCCAAATATAATATATTGTAATCACGCGCCAAAAGTTTTGCGATCGTGGACTTGCCGCTGCCCGCAGGTCCGTCGATGGCGACGCAGAACGTCTGCGCAACGTCCTTGCGCAAGACGCGCGCCCCGCGAAGATATACGTGACGCGGCGTTTCGTTCTTTTCCACGAACAGCATCACGCGGATGCAAAATTTTAAGCCGCCTTCGATATCCGGCTCCTGCGCCGAAAAGAGCGAACAGCTTTCGAACCCCGCCTCACGCGCGGCTTTGGCGGGATAAAAGGAATGGATGTCGCTCGTGCTCGAAAATACGATGCTCACGACCTCGTCGCGCTTGAGCGCGTTGCGGCTCTCGATCTGTTCGAGAAGCTCTTTGACCGCCGCACGGATCTCGTCGGGCGTGTCTTCGGCGATCGTCGTTGCGCCGCGGATGACTGTCATACGTTATGCCTCCTCAATTGCTTTTATCATACGCTGTTTCGTCAAAAATGTCAAGGGAACGACACGTTCTTTTAATACTATGTCACGCATAATACTATGTAAAAATACGATTTATGCGTTTTTACCAGCCAAATATCCCGTGCAAAAGGCGATCTGTAAATTAAATCCGCCCGTAAACGCGTCGCAGTCGAGCACTTCGCCGCAAAAATACAGCCCCTTTACGCGCCTGCTCTGCATCGTGGCGGGATCGATCTCCGAAAGCGCCACGCCGCCCGCCGTGACGACCGCTTCTGCAAACCCGCGCAGCCCTTTGAGGGTGAGCGTAAAGCGTTTGAGCGCGCCTACGAGCGCGCGGCGCTCCTCTTTGGTGACCGCGTTGGCTTGTTTTTGCGGCGAGACGCGCGCCGTCCGCAGGACGAGAGAGACGAGCCCCGCAGGCAGAAGACCGCGCATCACATTTTTCATCGCTTCGTTCTTGCGCGCCGCAAGATCGCGCAGCAGCCGCTCGTCCAATTTATGTTCGTCGAGCGCGGGTTTGAAGTCGAGCGTGACGCAGACTTCGGAGAGCGGCAGGTCGTTGACGAGCGCCGAAAGCGTGAGCACCAGCGGACCGCTCACGCCGTAATGGGTGAACAAGAGCTCGCCCATCTCGCTCATCAGCACTTTTTTGCCCCGTTTTGCGGTCAGCGTCACGTTTTTGAGCGAGACCCCCTGCGCGGCGGACACGTCTTCGCAGAGTTCTATCCCGACGAGCGAAGGGCGGCGCGGCGTACACGTGTGCCCGCACGCCGCGGCAAACGCGTAACCGTCCCCCGTCGACCCCGTCGAAGGATAGGAGCACCCGCCCGTCGCCACGATCGCGGCGCCGCATGCGTATGTTCCGCG
>CALVPW010000045.1 GCA_944354085.1 uncultured Clostridia bacterium
AGGAAGGATTTCCTCGATCTTTGAAGTCTTGACAAATCTCCCCCGATGGGGTATGATAGAAAAAATGATAAGGAGACAGAGTTATGGCAAATCGTTTTGTTCTCAATGAGACGAGTTATCACGGCAAGGGCGCAATTCAGGAAATTGCAAACGAAGTCAAGGGCAGGGGCTTTGGAAAGTGCTTCGTCTGCTCCGATCCCGATCTTTTGAAGTTCGGCGTGACCAAGAAAGTCACGGACGTTCTCGAAAATGCGGGCATCCCTTACGAGATCTATTCCGAGATCAAGCCCAATCCCACCATCGAGAATGTGCAGACGGGCGTTGCCGCCTTCCAAAAGAGCGGCGCGGACTGCATCGTCGCCATCGGCGGCGGGTCGTCCATGGATACGGCGAAAGCGATCGGCATCATCATCGCCAACCCCGAATTTGCCGACGTGCGCTCTTTGGAGGGCGTCGCGCCCACCAAAAATAAGTGCGTGCCCATCATCGCCGTTCCCACGACCGCGGGCACGGCGGCGGAAGTCACCATCAACTACGTCATCACCGATGCGGAGAAGAACCGCAAGATGGTGTGCGTGGACGTGCACGACATCCCCGTCGTCGCCGTCGTCGATCCCGATATGATGAGCTCCATGCCCAAGGGGCTGACGGCTGCCACGGGCATGGACGCATTGACGCACGCCATCGAAGGGTATATCACCAAGGGCGCGTGGGCGATGAGCGATATGTTCCACTTAAAAGCCATCGAGATCATCGCAAGATCCCTGCGCGGCGCCGTCGCCAACACTGCCGAAGGACGCGAGGGCATGGCGCTCGGGCAGTACATCGCGGGCATGGGATTTTCCAACGTGGGGCTGGGCATCGTCCACTCCATGGCGCATCCTTTGGGCGCATTGTACGATACGCCGCACGGCGTCGCCAACGCTATCCTTCTGCCCACCGTCATGGCGTATAACGCCGAGGCGACGGGCGAAAAATACCGCGATATCGCCAAGGCGATGGGCGTGGAGGGCGTCGATAAGATGACGCTTTCCGAGGCGCGCAAGGCTGCCGTCGCCGCCGTCAGGAAGCTCTCCGAGGACGTCGGCATCCCCAAAGATCTCAAAAATATCGTCAAGGAGGAGGATCTCGACTTTTTGGCGCAGTCCGCCATGGACGACGCGTGCCGCCCCGGCAATCCCAAAGATCCCACCAAAGAGGATATCATCGCACTGTACAGATCGCTCCTGTGATCGGCGCCGCCTGCATATTGCAGGCGGTTTTTCGTATCCGAGGGCGCGTGCGGCGCTTTACATTTGCGTTTCTGCGTGATACAATAAAGGTATGAAAAAGCCGCATCTCAAAAAACACATCGGCTACGGAGCGCAGATCGTCGCCGTCGGCGTCGTCACGGGCGCGTTCGCGGGGCTCGTCGTCACCCTCTTTACCGTCCTTGCCGCGATGGCGGAGGAGGCTTCGCGCGGGTACTACGCGTTTTTCCGCACGCATCCCGCGTTTATCCCGCTGCTGTTTTTGGCGCTGTTTTTGGGTGCGGTCGTCATCGGCGGCGTGCTCCGATTTTTGCCCATGATCCGCGGGAGCGGCATCCCGCAGACCGAGGGCGCCATGCGCGGGCTCATGCGGTTTTCGTGGTACCGCGCGCTCACGGGCATGTTCGCGGCGAGCCTTTTCACCGTCTTTATGGGGATGGCGGCGGGCGCCGAGGGACCAAGCCTGATGATCGGCGGCATGTGCGGCTGCGGCGCGAGCGACGCCTTCAAACGCGGCGCGCTCATCCGCCGTTATCAGATCACGGGCGGGGCGTGCGCGGGGCTCGCCGTTGCCTTCAACGCGCCCCTGACGGGGCTGCTGTTCGCCTTCGAAGAGGGGCAGAAGCGTTTTACGCCCGAGGTATTTTTTTGCGCGTTCTCGTCGGTGACGGTCGCCGTTTTGGTGCGCAACGCGCTGCGCCCGCTCCTCGGAGCGGATACGGGCGCGTATTTTACGACGTTCTCGTTTGCCGCCGACTATACCGCGCCGCTCTTTTACGCGTACGTTTTGTTTGCGGCGCTCATATGCGCGCTGGCGGGCGTCGGCTTTTATGCGCTCGTCTTTTTGTGCAAGCGCCTGTTCGGGAAGGTGACCTTTTGGAAGGGGATGGGCAAGATGCTCCCGCCCTTTCTTCTTGCGGGCGGCGCGGGGCTTTTGACCGCGTACGCGATGGGCGGCGGGCACGCGTGGATCGCTGCGCTCGGCAGCGGGTCCGATGGGGTGGAGCGCATCTTTTCGTCGCCGCTCGCCCTTACGCTCGCCATCGTCGTGCTCGTCCGCTGCCTCGTCACCGTCATCAATATGGGCGCGGGCGTACCGTGCGGCGCGTTCATCCCCATGCTTGCGATCGGCGCGGGGCTGGGCGCGCTCCTCGCGCTGCTGTGCGGGGAGATGGGGATGGACGCGGCATATGCGGATGCGCTCATCATCATCTGTATGGCGGCGTTCTTTACCGCCGTCGTCAAAGCGCCGCTCACGGGCGTCGTGATGACGGTCGAACTCACATGGAATTTCGCCTTTCTGCTCCCCGCCGTGCTCGGCGTGGCGGCGGGATATCTCGTCGGGATGCTCTTCGGCACCAAGCCCGTATACGACCGTCTGCTCGACGAGATGCTCTCTTCTGCGCCCGCGGGCGTGCACGCGTACGTGCTGCGCCTCCGTGTGGGGGAGGAGACGCTTGCCGCGGGGCGCGCCGTCCGCGACGTCTTGCTGCCGCCCGACGTGCGCATCACCCGCATCGAGCGGGGGGAGGCGCGCATCCTTCCCGACGGCAACACCGTCCTTGCCGCGGGCGACGTGCTCACCGTCGAAGGGGAGGCGCGCGACGAGCGCGAGGCGGCGGAAGCGCTCGCCCAAACGCTCGGCAAAGAGGAAGAATAAAAAGGATCGGATATTTCTGATAAAAACACGCGCACGCCGCGTGTTTTTTTGTATAAACGCCGCGGGAGCCGTCCATACTGAAAGCGAAAGGGAGGCAAGGCATGGACTTTACCCGTACGGAGACCTTTCACCTTCTCGCAAGGAGTTTTGCGGGAGAGTGTCAGGCAGGGATGCGGTACCAACTCACGGCAAAAGCGGCACAGACGCAGGGCTTACAAGCGCTCGCGGACGTCGTCCGCACGATCGCAAAGAACGAGACGAACCACGCCCGCGTGTTTTTCGAACAGCTCTTAAAGCACGCAGGCAGCACGGAACGGGTGCGCATCGACGCGGAATACCCCTTCCATGCGGGGACGTTGGCAGAAAATTTGCGCTTTGCGGCGGAGGACGAGACGGCGGAGGCGGAACAGATCTATCCGTCCTTTGCCGCGACTGCCCGCAGCGAGGGGTTTGAGCAGATCGCGCTCAAATTCGAACAGATCGCCAAGGTGGAGAGCCATCATCGTATCATCTTCGGCTATCTGTACGAGGCGTTCGAGGACGGCTCTCTCTATGCGGCGGAGCGCCCGATGCTGTGGATATGCGGCGAATGCGGGTTTATGCATACCGCCGAGACTGCCTGGAAGGTATGTCCGCTTTGCGGCGCCGTACAGGGTCAGGCAGAGCTGCACCTGCCCTTTCAAAAGGAGTCGATATGAAGAACGAAAAAACGCAAAAGCGCGTGCAGAACGCGAAAAAGGGTCAGAGCAATGCCAAAAACTGCGGCAAGCAAACGCCGAAAGACTGCGGAAAGGGCGAATGACCTTTCCCGCGGGGCAAACATGCGCTCGGCGGAGGACATTGCGGGAAGTTACACGGGCGTAGACGCCTCGGATGCGTACGCCGTTCCCGAACAGGACGCCGACGATCTTTGACCGCATGCAAAAAAAGACCTGCTGCCTTCGGGCGGCGGGTCTTTTTTGCTTTGTGCGCCGAGCGGTTGTCATTTCCCGAAAAATGTGGTATAATCACGCAGATGGGGGAAATTCACGCGTTTTTCACGCCGCCGTCATGCGTTCGCCCGCTGTGCGGACGTATAATAGAACAAAGAAGGCGAAAAGCCGTCTTTACGAGGTAGATCATGAAACACAGAGGTATGATCATCGGCACGGCATGCCTGCTCGCGGCTTCTGCCGCGGTCATGGGCGGCTGTACGTTCACGTCAAAGTCCGAGAGCGCGCTCACGCCCTCGCTCGTCGCCACGAGCGAAGGGGCTGCTGCCTCGCGCGAGGAGTTTTTGGCAGAACAGGAAGCGCCCTCGGGATACCGCAAACTGTACGAAGAGGCGGTCGCCGAAGGGTACGAGGGGAGTTATCTCGAATTTTTACAGGCGCTCGGCGCTTCGGCGGGCGATGCGTCGGCAGGCGTTTCCAAGGCGCTCACTTCCGTCGTCGGCATCGAATGCAGGTTCGAGGAGTACGCCTCCGCCCGTCCTTCCGCCAACACGCAGACGGTGTACGCCGCGGGCGCGGGGGTCATCTATTCCGTCGGCGACGCGTCGGGCGACGCCTATATCGTGACCAACTATCACGTGGTGTACGATCTCGACAGCGTCGGGAACGAGAGCATACGGCACATCAGCGACGATATCTCGGTGTATCTGTACGGTGCGGGCGAGAGCATCACGGCGGAATACGTGGGCGGCGCCATGGCGTACGATATCGCGGTGCTTCGCGTGGAGGCGGATGCGCTCGAGGATACCGCTGCTTCGGAAGCGACGCTCGCCGATTCCGACAGCATCTCCGTCGGGGAGAGCGTGTACGCCATCGGCAATCCCGAGGGCGAGGGCATCTCGGTGACGAGCGGTGTCGTTTCGGTGGATGCGGAATATATCGATATCCTCTCCGCCGACGAGCGCTCGGAGCTTTCGCTGTTGGAGATCCGCACGGACGCCGCCGTCAACCACGGCAATTCGGGCGGCGGACTCTTCAATGCGGCGGGTGAACTCGTGGGGATCGTCAACGCGCGGACGGAGGAGGACGGGGTCGACGCCTTCGGGTACGCCATCCCCATCAATCTTGCGCGCGCCGTGGCGCAGAACGTCATCGATAATCACGAGGCTGCCGCGGCGGCGGGGGAAGATCCCGAGCGCGGCGCAACGCGGGCGTCTCTCGGCGTGACCGTGCAGGTCACTGCGAGCGAGAGCGTCTATAACGAGACGACGTGCAAAACGTATATCGAAGAGCAAGTCACCGTCAAGAGCATCACAACGAACAGCGCGGCGCACAAAATGGGGCTGAATATCGGCGACGTCGTGCTCTCCGCGTCCATCCGCTCGAACGGCACGACGTATCGCGAGGTCGCCGTCACCCGCATGCACATGCTCACGACGTTCATGTTCGAACTGCGCCTCGGCGATACGCTCACGCTCACCGTTGCGCGCGGGGAGGAGACGAAAACGCTCTCGTACGACTTCGACGCGCGTTCGGATTTCACCCTCTACGCTTAAAAGACCATGCAAAAAACGCACCCGCTCGGGTGCGTTTTTTATTTTTCTTTGGGGGGCATGTCCGCGGGAGCGGGGGACGCTGGCTTTTGCGCGGGCGGGGCGGGCGGATAACGGCGCGGCTTTCCGAACAGGTTGTAAAACAGGACGGAAAGGTTTACGATCGCCATCACCACCGCCGCGAGTGAGGAGACGGGGTGGGAATGCAGCCCCGCCGTCACCGTGGCAAACATGGTCAAAAGAAAGATATACAGTTTGACGGCGGTACGCGCGATCTTCAACAGGCGGAGACGGCGGCCTTGCGCGCCGCGGCGGAAGAGGGCGAATTCGTAGATATACACGGCGGCAGAGAGCGCAAAGCCGAGCGCCGTCATGGCGATGATCGCATAGCCGACGCCGCCGAGGCGTGAGAACGCGACCGAGGCAAAGGCAAGGTACGCCGCATAAAAGACGAGGAAGATGATGCGCGCGGCAAAAAAGCGCCGTTTGATGGCGCGGTACAGCCTCCGATAGTCGATGTCGTCCCGTTCAAGATTTTCGACGACGGTCACGAGCGTACGGTCGCCGCGGCGCACCGCTTCGCCCTTGGTGCGCTCGGCGCTTTGGAAACTGCGGATGGTGAACCAATCGCCTTTGCCCGTGCGCATCGTGATCCACGCCGTCACGCAAAATACGAGCGCGCCGAACTCATAGCCCGCGGCGTTGACGAGCGCCGCAGCGACGTCCGCCTCCCCGTGCGAAAAGGGCGGGAGCGCGATGACGAGCGAGGGCGTGTTGATGATGAGGAGCAGCAGCGTCGTGATCAGGAAGGAGAGGACGGGCACGGGCCATATGGCAAGTTTTCGCATCTTGCGCGCGGCGCGGGCGGAGAGCAGCGAATAGATGCAGGCGAGCACCGCCGCGCACAGGAAAAATCCGCCGACCGCGGGCAGGAAGTTGAGCTGGATGAGGCGGGCGCCGTCGTTTTGCGGCGCGGGAAGGATGTCGCCGACGAGGTACACGACCGCATACACGCACAGTCCCGACTGCACGAAGGGCGGGATATACAGGCGGAAGCGCTTTTGCACGAAGGCGGGCAGCGTGATCGTCGCGAGCGAGAGCGCAATAAAGAGCGCGTATCCGACGAGCGACGAAAGATCGACGTTGTCCGTCAGGACATACGCCGCGATAAACCCCGCGAGCATCAGCAAAAGGATGCCCGTGCTCACCAGCCATATGATGCCCGTCGAGCGTTTTCCAAAAAGTTTTTCGAGCATGGCGTATCCTGCAAAGCACAGTCTTCGGTCGCAGTATTTTCCTTTACAGTATACCACATGTTTTTCTTTTTCGCAAGAGGGCGGGAAGCGGCATTTTGCGCAAACAAAAAAGCCTCCTAAAAGGAGGCTTGGAGCAGGAAACGGGAGTCGAACCCGCCAGAATCAGCTTGGGAAGCTGACGCCATACCGCTAGGCGATTCCTGCACGTTCCGTCGTCGAAACGGGAAAAGGCTGCGTTTGTGAGCCGCGTTCGTATCACGGTGCGTTTATTATAGCCGAATGCGGCGGCGATGTCAAGCACAAATCCGCCGTGAACGGCAACTTTTTTTGCGGAGCGGAAAATTGTATGCCGTTTTTCTCCCTTGGCGGCGGTGCGGCGCGTTTTTCAAAAAATTTTTGTATACGTCTTGAAATCCCTTTCGCGGTGTGATATAATCGAGGAAAGCTGTGGAGCACAAGGAGAAAAGTATGTTTACCGTAAGATCGGGCAAATTGTATTTTACGCGCAGGGGCGAAACGGTGTGCATCTTTGCGCAGGGGAAGGACGGTATCCGCGTTCAGTCGACGATGAACGCCGCGCTCGATCCCGTCGATTGGGCGCTCGAAGGCGCGGAGGCGGGCGTTCCCGTCGTTTCGGTGGACGAGACGAGCGCGGAGCTTACGAACGGGCGCTTGAAAGTCACCGTCGACCGCCTCGGCAAGATGCGCTTTTTCCGCGACGGCGCGCTCATTCTGGAGGAATATTACCGCTGCTATGAGTACGATATGCCGCACACGCCTTCGCTTCGCATTTTGGCGCGCGAGTACCGTCCCATCCGCGGCGGCGACTATGCGTTCACGCTGCGCTTTGAGGCGCGGGACGAGAAGCTCTTCGGCATGGGGCAGTATCAGGAAGCGCGGCTCGATCTCAAAGGCTGCACGCTCGAACTCGCCCAGCGCAATACGCAGGTGAGCGTGCCCTTCCTCGTCTCTTCGCTCGGATACGGATTTTTGTGGAACAATCCCGCGGTCGGCAAGGTCACGTTTGCGAACAACGTGACAGAATGGCACGCGGAGAGCATCCGTCAGATGGATTATTGGGTGACGGTGGGCGAGCCCAAAGAGATCGTGCAAAATTATACGGCGCTCGTCGGGCGCGCGCCCGAATTCCCCGAGAACGCGCTGGGGCTTTGGCAGTGCAAACTCCGCTACCGCACGCAGGAGGAGGTCTTAAACGTCGCGCGCGAATATCACGAACGCGGCATCCCGCTCGACGTGATCGTCATCGACTTTTTCCATTGGACGCGGCAGGGGGAGTGGAAGTTCGATCCCGTGTACTGGCCCGATCCCGCGGCGATGGTGCGCGAGCTGCGCTCGTACGGCACGCGGTGCATGATCTCCATTTGGCCGACGGTGGATAAAAAGAGCGAGAATTTTAACGAAATGCGCGAAAAGGGGCTGCTCATCCGCCCCGAACGCGGCAGTCAGTGCTTCGACTTTTTGGGGGATTCGTATATTTACGACGCGACCAACCCCGCCGCGCGCGCCTACCTTTGGGAGAAGTGCGCGCACAACTATTTCGAGAGCGGCATCGATATGTTCTGGCTGGACGAAGCCGAGCCCGAATACACGGTGTACGATTTCGATAACTACCGCTATCATCTGGGGACGGATCTGCAAGTCGGCAATATCTATCCGCTCATGCATGCGCGCGCCTTCTGGGAAGGGCAGCGCGCAACGGGGCAAAAGGATATCTGCAACCTCATCCGTTCGGCGTGGGTGGGCAGCCAAAAATACGGCGTCGTGCTGTGGTCGGGCGACATCCAGGGCAATTTCCAGACGCTGCGCGATCAGTTTGCCGCGGGGCTCAACGTGGGGCTCGCGGGCATCCCGTGGTGGACGACGGATATCGGCGGATTTTTCGTCAACGTCAAAGATCCCAAACACAAAGAGCTGCTGCTGCGCTGGTTCGAGTGGGCGACCTTCGGACCCGTTCTGCGCATGCACGGCGACAAGGGACCCAGCGAGATCCCGCTGCTCGACGACCGCGACTGGGGCGGCGGATTTTGCCATACGGGGCTCGCGAACGAGCTTTGGAGCTACGGCGACGACGTGTACGAAGTCTTAAAGGGATATGTGGAGCTGCGCGAACGCATGAAGCCTTATCTCACAGAGGTCATGCGCGAGGCGAGCGAGAACGGCTCGCCCGTCATGCGCCCGCTCTTTTACGAGTTCCCGTCCGACGAAGCGTGCTGGTCGTGCGAGGACGCGTACATGTTCGGACCCAAATATCTGGTCGCGCCCGTTCTTTACGAGGGGATGACGCGCCGCACCGTCTATCTGCCCAAGGGCAAGTGGCGGGATATGAACACGGGGGAGACGTACGAGGGCGGCTGCACCATCACCGTGGCTGCGCCCGTCGAGATCATCCCCGTCTTTGAACGGCTGTAAATGGGGGCACCGTGTCCGCGGGCGCAAGCAAAGGAAGGGGGCATGTCCAAGCCGCGCCTTCCGCGCATCAACTTCCGCCCCGTCCTGTTCGCCGCGCTCGGGTGCCTTTGCGGCGTCTATTTGTATCTTCGGATCGCGTTCGGGGGATTCGCGCCCTCGGACGCGCTCTTTTTTGCCGCTTTTTTATGCCTCGCCCTCGTGCGGGGCAAAAAGGAGTGCCTCGCGGCGGTGCTCATCTTCCTCTGTTTTGCGGGCGCGGGCGCAGGGCTCGCGCATTGGGAAAAGCTGAGGTCTCAAAACGCCGCGGCGGACGGGGTATACGTCGTCGCGGGAACGGTGCAGTCCGTCTCCGTCCGCTACGGCGAGACGCAGGCGGTGCTCGTTTCGCTCACGCTGGACGGGGAGGAGGCGGCGGGAAAGATGCAGGTCACGCTCCCTTCCGAGACGGTGCGGCCCGCCGATATCCTTTCGTTTGCGGCTTTGGTCGAGCGCAGCCCGCTGCCCGTCCGCGGCGACGCCGCCGCGCAGTCGGCGTACGCAAACGGCGTCCGTTATACGGCGACGGCGGAGGCATTCCGCGTTACGGGACGGGCGGGGGATATCTTTCTGCGGCTGAACGGCGATCTGTATGACGCGCTCTATCAAACGCTCCCGCCCGACGAAGCGGGCGTCGCGTACGCGCTTTTGGTGGGGAATTCCAAGGGGATGGACGCGAGCTTCCTCGAAGAATCGCGCACGGGCGGCATTGCGCATGCCTTCGCCGTCTCGGGGCTGCACATCGGCATCTTGTACGGGGCGGCGATGCTGCTCTTTCGTCCGCTCCGCCGTTTCGCCTTTTTGCCCGCCATCGCGCTTGCGGGCTGTTACAGCGCGCTCTGCGCGTTCACCGTGTCGTCGGTGCGCGCCCTGCTGATGTGCGCCGTGCTCGGGCTTTGCCGCATGACGGGCAAAAAGTACGATTTTCTCTCGTCCATCTCGTTTGCGGGCGTCGTGACCATGCTCTTTGCGCCCGCCGAGGTGCTCACGGCGAGCTTTCGCCTCTCGTACGGCGCGGTCTTGGGGCTCGCGCTCTTTGCGGGGACGTTCTCCCGCGGGCTCAGGCGCATCCGTCTCCCCGCGTTTTTGGCGGATTATCTCGCCGCGAGCGCCGCGGTGCAGCTTTTCACCTTTCCCGTGATGGCGGAGACGTTCGGCTACGTCTCGGTATGGGGAACGCTTTTGAATTTTATCGTCATCCCCGCGCTTCCCGTCCTCTTTTTGCCGCTCGTCGTGTGCGGGATCGCCTCGGCGCTCTTCCCTGCGGCGGCGGGCGTGCTGCTCGCCCTGCCCGAGGGCATGCTCGCGGCGCTGTTGTTCGTGTTTGCCGCCGCCGACTTTTCTGCCGTGCTCGCGGGCTTTTCGCTGGGGGCGGGCGGCGCGGTATGGCTGACGGCAGCGGCGCTCTGTTCCGACCGCGTCCGTATGCGCGCCGCCGTGCGCGCGGCGGCGGTCGGCGTCGCCTGCGCATTGTTCGCGCTCTGCCTTGTGTGGGAAAACGTCGTCTTCTCGGGCGTGAAGATCGAAGTATACGAGCACGGAAAGGGGATGTGCGCCCTCGTGCGGACGCCGACTGCGTGCGTGCTCGTCATAGACGACGACGTATCGCTCTCCGTGTGCGAGGATGTACTCATGCGCCGTTTCGGCGGCGCGCTCGACGCCGTCGCCGTCGTGGGGGAAGACGCCGCGCGCGGGGTGAATACGGCTGCGTTTTTGCCTGCGCGCGCCGTATATGTGCGGGAGAGCGCGCCGTGGGGGCTGGAAGCGGGGCTCGTCCGAGGCGGCGTGCGTTTCTTGGTCGAAGATCTCGCGTTCCGCTACGAAGGGGACGCGCTCGTCCTCTCGGCGGAAGGGGTGCTCGTAAAGTTCGACTTTTCCGATGCGCGCACGTTCGGCGCCGATCTGTATATAAAAGCGGGGGACGGAGGCTTGCAATATCGCGCGGAACATGGTATAATCAAACGGATATGAAATTCGTCCAGCTCGCAAAACATCTGCAAACGGAGCCGCTCGCGCCCGTCTATCTCATCGAGGGGGAGGAGGCGTACTTCCGCGACCACGCCGTGGAGAGCATCCGCGCGGCGTGCCGCCTTGCGAACCCTTCCTTGAACGACGTGCGCTACGAGGGCGAGACGCTCAAAGGGGAGGGGCTCTCCGCGCTCGTGCGCGCCCTGCAGACGCTGCCTTTTTTGGATGAAAAGCGGCTGGTGCGCGCATACGGCTTTTATCCCACCGAACGCGAGTGGGGACAGCTGCAGGCGTACGTGCAGGCGCCCTCGCCCACGACGGTCTTTCTCATCGTCAACGGCGGGAAAAAGGCGAATACGGCCGATCTCAAACGCAAGGCGGGCGTCACGTACGTCGACTGCGGGCGCGAGAGCGAGGAGATGCTATCCCGCTGGCTGTTCGGCGTGGCGCGGCGGCAGGGGCTTCAGATGCAGGCGGACGCGGCGTCGCTCATGGTGCGCTTCTGCGCGCAGGATGCCGCCCGCATGAAGCTGGAAACGCAAAAACTTGCGGCGGTTTTGGGGGAAGGGGGCGTCGTCGACCGCGCCGCGGTGGAAGCGTACGTCGCCAAGGATACCGAATACAAGATCTACGAACTCACCCAAGCCGCCTCCCGCGGGGACTTTGCGAACTTTTCCGAGATCCTTTCGGACATGCTCGAAAAGGGGTCGGACGAACACGCCGTTTTGGCGGCGCTCGTCTCGCATTTCAGGACGCTGACGGAAGTCGCGGGCATGCGGGGCACGGACGGGGAGATCGCAAAAACGCTCGGCGTCAAGCCGTACGCCGTCCAAAAGAACCGCGAAACGGTGCGGCGGCTCGGGAAGGAACGGGCGCAGGCGCTGTACCTTTCCCTGTATGCGCTCGCATCGGGCGCAAAGAGCGGGCTGTACGCAAAAAAAGGCGCGCTTTTTGCCGCCGTCGCAAAAATATTTTTCGGCTGAACGAAAATAGCGGGCGAAACGCTTTGCTTTTTTGCGTCAAATCGTTATAATACTATCATACTATCGTTAAAGAGGGGCGGCGTTTTTGCGCCGCAGCCCGCACATACGCCCGCGCCGCGGGCAAAGGAGGCAGCCATGCGCACGCCGCAGGAAGTCGCGGAAGGGATCAAGAGCATCTTTTCCGATTTTGCAGGCAACTGGATCATCGTCATCGAGGCGCTGTTTTTGTTCCTCATCATCTATTACGTGCTGAAAACGCTGTACGAGAACAACGCCAAAAAACTCATCCCCGTATACATCGTGCTCATCGTGTGCACGGGGGCGGTCACGCTGTTCTCGCGCCATCTTTCCACCGACGTATATTACGTATTCCTGCTTCTTCTTTCGCTCTTTTTCCTGCTGCTGTTCAGCGTGGAGATCAAGCGCAGCATCTGGAACAGGGTCAAGCGCCCCGCGGCAGTCTCGGGCGACGCTTCCGCCAAGAATACGGCGGTGAGCGCGCGGGCGGACGAGTATATCACCAACATCGTCAAGGCGGTGCAGGCGCTTTCCAAGAGCAACACGGGCGCGCTCATCGTGCTCTCCAACGGCAATCTGCCCAAGGAGATCATCGACAGCGGCGTGGCGCTCAACGCGAACATCTCCAATCAGCTCATCGAAGGCATCTTTATCCCCAAAGCGCCCCTTCACGACGGCGCGATGGTCATCTACGGCGATAAGATCCAGGCGGCGGGATGCTTTTTGCCCCTCACGCAAAAGGATTTCCCCAAAGATTACGGCACCCGTCACCGCGCGGGCATCGGCGTGACGGAGGTGGCGGACGTGTCCACCATCATCGTCTCCGAAGAGACGGGCATCGTCTCCGTCGTCAAACGCGGGGAGATCAGCCGCTACGTCGATTCGGAGAGCCTGAGAAGGTTCTTAAAGGAATACTATTGGAAGGAATTCAACAGCGGCGCGAAAAAAGCGTAACGCCGCGTCGTGAGCGCCGCCGCGCGCAGTCTACGGAGGCTATATGAAGTTCTGGTCCTTTCTCGGGAAACTTTTTACCCATAACGTACCCTTAAAATTGTTGGCGATCGTCCTTGCGGTCGCCGCCGTGATCGTGATCAACGCCGTATGAAACAAGTCTTGCGTATCCCGCGCGTCCTTCTCCCGCGCGAGGGATTTGAAAAGTGGGCGGTCATCGCCTGCGATCAGTTCACGTCGGACAGGGCGTATTGGCAGCGCGTAGAGCGGAGCGTCGGGGACGCGCCCTCTACGCTCAACTTTATTTTGCCCGAAGCCTATCTCGGCGAGGACGACGAGGCGCGCATCGCCGCCGTCCGCGAGAACGTATACGCCGCGCTCGAACGCGATGCGGTCGTAAAACTCAACCGCGGGCTGGTGCTCACCGAACGCGCCACGCGCGAAGGGGTGCGCCGCGGCATCGTCGCCGCGTTCGACCTCGAAGCGTATTCCTGCGAGCGGGGCGTTTTGTCGCCCGTCCGTTCGTCGGAGGCGGTCGTGGCGGAGCGGATGCCCGTCCGCGTGCAGCTTCGCGCGGCGTCCCCCCTCGAATTCCCGCACGCGCTCATCTTTTACCGCGACAAAAAGGGGAAGGCGGTCAAAGGGCTCCTGCGCGAGGAGCTCGAAAAACTGTACGACTTTGATCTGATGGAGGGCGGCGGGCATATCACGGGCTGGTTCGTGCCCGCGTATATGGCGGCGGAGACGCTTGCCGCCATGCACGCCAAGGGCGACCCCGCATTCGCCGTTGCCGACGGGGACCATTCCGTCGCCGCAGCAAAGGCGCATTGGGAGAACGTGAAAAAGACGCTCACGGAAGAGGAGCGCGCCTCCCATCCCGCGCGCTTCATGCTGGCGGAATTCATCAACATATACGATCCCGCCGTGACCTTCCATGCCATCCACCGCCTCGTCAAGGAGACGGATGCGGAGGCGTTCTGCGACTACTTTACGCGCCGCGTCAAGTGCCGCAGGGAGGGGAACGTGCTCTATCCCGCGTTTGCGGCGTCGCCCGAAGCGATCGCCGAGACGGACGCGCTCTTGGAAGCGTTCATCCGCGCCGACGGCGGGCGCATCGATTACATCCACGGGCAAAAGGAGCTCGTGCGCTGCGCCGCGCAGGAGGGCTGCGCGGGCGTGGTGCTCCCGCCCATCGAAAAGGACGACTTTTTCTCGTTTTTGAAGGAAGGGGCGGCGCTCCCCAAAAAATCCTTCTCCGTGGGCGGCAGCAAGGAAAAACGGTACTATCTGGAGGGCAGAGAGATCAGCTATGATTAAAGTTTGCAAATTCGGCGGAACGTCCATGGCGGACGGCAACACCATGCTCCGCGTCAAAAATATCATCGAGAGCGATGCGGAACGCCGCTATGTCGTCGTCTCCGCGCCTGGCAAGCGTTTCGGCGGCGATATCAAGATCACCGATCTTTTGTACGAAACGTACGAGAGCGTCAAGCTCGCGGGCAAAACGGGCGCCGCGTTCGAAAAGGTCGCCGAGCGGTTCCGCGGCATCGTGCACGAGCTCGGGATCGGGATGGATATCGAGCGCGTGCTGCAAGAGACGCAAGCGGCGATCTTAAAGGAAGGGACGGCGGACTTCTGCGCCTCGCGCGGGGAGTATCTTTCGGGCCGCGTGATGGCGGCGCTTTTGGACGTCCCGTTCATCGACGCGCGCGACGTCGTCAAATTCACGCCCGAGGGCAGGCTGGACAGCACGCGCACCTATGCGCTGCTCGCAGCCGCGCTCAAAGGCAAGCCCCGCGCCGTGGTGGCGGGCTTTTACGGCGAGGACGCCGAGGGCAGGGTGAAGACGTTCTCCCGCGGCGGGAGCGATATCTCGGGCGCCATCGTGGCGCGCGCCGCGGGCGCGGAACTGTATGAGAACTGGACGGACGTGAGCGGATTTTTGGCGTGCGATCCCCGCATCGTGGAAAATCCCGTGCCCATCCGCGCGCTCTCCTATAAGGAGCTGCGCGAGCTCTCGTATATGGGCGCGAACGTCCTGCACAGCGAAGCCATCTTCCCCGTGCGCGAGGCGGATATCCCCATCCGCCTCAACAACACCTTCCGCCCCGAGGAAGCGGGGACGGAGATCGTGCCCACCTCCCGCCATACGTACAGCGGGCGGCGCGTCACGGGCGTGGCGGGCAAAAAGAACTTTACCGTCATCTTTTTGGAAAAATCGCTGCTCAATGCGGAGATCGGGTTCACCTACCGCGTGCTCGCCGTCTTTTTGAAGCACGGCGTCTCCTTCGAACATATCCCCACGGGGATCGATACGATGTCCTTCGTCGTCGACAGCGCCGATCTCAAAAACGGCGTTCTGGAAGAGGTGTGCGCCGAGATCCGCGAGAACGTACAGCCCGACAATCTGCGCGTCATCACGGATATCGCACTCATCGCCGTCGTGGGACACGGGATGGCGCGGAGCGTGGGTACTTCCGCCCGCCTGTTCGAGGCGATCGCCCGTGCGGGCGTCAACGTGCGCATGATCGATCAAGGCTCTTCCGAGCTCAACATCATCGTCGGCGTCGACAACGAAAATTACGAACGCACCCTCAAAGCGGTGTACGAGGAATTCTTCGAATGACCGTCCGCCCCGCGCAGCCGCGCGGGGCGTTTTTGGCGGCTTGACATCTTATAAAGGAAGGCTTATAATAGACGTATGCAATACATCGAACTCACCGTACATACCACAACGGAGGCGAGCGAGCTGGTCGCCGACGTCTTGTGGGGATATACCGAAGGCGGCGTCGCCGTGAGCGACACGCGCGACGTGATCGCCCTTACGAAAGGCGAGAACGGCATCTATTGGGACTATATCGACGAAACGCTGCAAACGCCTCGGACGGACGTGCTCGTCAAAGGATTTTTCAAGCCCGAGGCGGCGGACGCGGCGATCGGGGCGGTGCGGCAGACGCTCGAAGAGATGGCGTCCCGCGGGGGCGTTCCCTTCGGCTCGCTCGAAATGACGCGCCGCACCATCGAAGGCGACGATTGGATCGACGTGTGGAAAAAGCACTTCCGTCCCCTGCATATCGGCAGCCGCGTGGTGGTCGTGCCCGAGTGGATCTCCTATCGGGCGAAAGAGGGCGAAGCGGTGGTGCTGCTCGATTCCAACATGGCGTTCGGGACGGGCGAACACGAGACGACCGCCATGTGCCTCGAAGCGCTGCAAGAGGCGCTCCGCGCGGGGGATACCGTCATCGACGTGGGCTGCGGGAGCGGCATTTTGGGCATTGCTGCGGCAAAGCTGGGCGCGGCGCGGGCGTATCTGACCGATATCGATCCCGTCGCCGTGGAGAGCGCGGCGCACAATGCGCAAAAGAACGGCGTGGAGGATATCGTCGTCGTCGCCCATTCTGACCTTTTGGAGGACGCGTCCATCCAAGGCGAGGTGGTGCTCGCCAACATCACGGCGGAGATCTTGGTGCGCCTCGCGCCCGCCGTTCCCCGCTATCTGAAAGCGGGCGGCACGCTCATTTTGAGCGGCATCATCGAGGATCGCCTGCCCCGCGTGCGCGCGGCGTTCGAGCGGGAGGGGCTCACGCCCGTCAAAGAGATGCGCCGCGGCGAGTGGTTCGCGCTCGTGTATACGAGGTGAGAGATGGCGGCGCCCAAACGGTTTTTTGTAACGGAGATCGCCGAAGAGATGACGCTCTCCGCCGAAGAGAGCCGCCACGCAAAGACGGTGCTGCGCCTTGCGGAGGGGGACGAGGTCACGCTGTTCGACGGCAGCGGGAAGGAGTATTCCGCCATCGTCACCAAGGCGGACAAACGCGGGATCTCGGTGCACGTCATCGGGGGATCTTCTTCGGCGCGCGAGCCCAAGACGCACGTCTTTTTGCTCATCGGCGCGCTCAAAGGGGATAAAACGGAGCTCGTCGTGCAAAAGGCGACGGAGCTCGGCGTGGGGCGCATCGGCGTGTTTTCTTCGCGCTATTGCGCCGCCTATATGAACGAGAACAAACTCGAACGGCTCAACCGCGTCGCGCGGGAGGCGGCAAAGCAGTGCCTGCGCGCCTCGGTGCCGCCCGTCGAGTATTTCGATACGCTCGAAGCGGCGCTGCGGGCGGGCGCCGCGTGCGGGACGAAGCTCTTCGCCTGTGAATTTTTGCAGACGAGCGAGGCGGGCGCGGATACGGACGGCAGCGTCTGCGCCGTGGTAGGCAGCGAGGGCGGCTTTTCCGAGGAGGAGTTCGCGCTCGCAAAAACGCTCGGTTACCGCGGGATCTCGCTCGGGCGGCGCATCCTCCGCGCCGAGACGGCGGCGATCGCGCTGCTTTCCGTCGTCATGTACAAGGCGGGGGAACTTGCATGAAGGCGTGTGTGTTCAACCTCGGCTGCAAGGTCAACGAGGTGGAGTGCGCCTCCTTTATGACGGCGCTGGAAAACGAGGGCTACGAGACGACGGATACGCTGTGCGCGGCGGACGTGTATATCGTGAACACCTGCGCGGTCACGGCGGAGGCGGAAAAAAAGAGCCGCCAGGCGATCGCCCGCGTGCGGAAGTGCGCGCCGAACGCCCGCATCGTCGTATGCGGCTGCGCCGCGCAAAAGAACGCCGCGGCGTTCGCGGGGAAAGAGGGCGTCGTCGCCGTCGCGGGCGCCATGCGCAAAGATCTGGTGCCGCAGCTCTTGCGCGCGGGCGGCGTAAGGCAGGAGGAAGAGAGCGTCTTTTGCGAGCTCCCTCCGCCCAAACAGACGAAAACGCGCGCGTTTTTGCGCGTGCAGGACGGCTGCAACAACTTTTGTTCGTACTGCATCATCCCCTATCTGCGCGGCAGGGCGCGTTCGCGCAAGGCGGCGTCCGTCGTCCGTGAGGCGGGATCGCTCTCCGCGCGCGAGATCGTGCTCACGGGCATTGACCTTTCGTCGTATCAGGACGGCGAGGCCGATCTCGGCGATCTGCTGCTCCGCCTTTCGCACCTGCCCGCCCGCATCCGTCTGGGCTCGCTGGAAGAGCGGGTGATCACCGCGCCGTTTTTGGAGAAGATGCGCGCGGCGGGCAACGTCGCGCCGCACTTCCATCTTTCGCTGCAAAGCGGGTCGGACGCGGTGCTCCGCGCCATGAACCGTCATTATACGCGGGAAGAGTACCTGCGGGCGTGCGCGCTCATCTACCGCTATTTCCCCGACGCCGCGATCACGACGGATATCATCGTGGGATTCCCGGGCGAGACGGAGGAGGATTTTTGCGATTCGCTTTCCATCGTCCGCGCGGCGGGATTCGCGCGGGTGCACGCCTTCCCCTACTCGCGGCGGGAGGGGACGAACGCGGCGCGTCTTGCCGATCTTCCCGCCTCCCTCAAAAAAGAGCGCATGGCGCGCATGCTCGCCGCTTGCGCGGAGGCGGAAAAAACATATGCGGAACGCTTCCTCGGAAGAACGCTCACCGCACTGTTCGAGGAGGACGGCGGCTACACGCAGAACTATATCCGCGTGCAGGCGGCGGGCGCAAAGGAGGGGGGCATGTACGAGGTGCGCCTCACAAAATACGAAAACGGCGGATGCATGTCCGAGATCGTAAAACAAATTTAGGAGGGATTTTTTATGCAGAACTGCGTCTTTTGTAAGATCGTCAAGGGGGAGATCCCCTCGTCCAAGGTGTTCGAGAACGAGGAGATGCTCGTCTTTCGGGATATCCAGCCCAAGGCGAAGATCCATCTTTTGTGCGTGCCCAAGGAGCACTTTGCAACGCTCGCCGAGCTCACGCCCGCCCGCACGCAGCTTTTGGGGCGCATGCTCGAAACGATCGCCGCGCACAAGGACGAATGGGGGCTCCGAGAAGGGTACCGCCTCGTCGTCAATCAGGGCGAGAGCGCGGGGCAGACGGTGCACCATCTGCACATCCATATCCTCGGCGGCGAAACGCTCGGCTGGGAATAAAACGGCATATCGCAAGGGGACCGAAGGCAAGCATCCTGCTTTGTGCGGTGTTTGCTCCCTGTCCGCGTATCGAACGGCGCAAAAGCGTCAACACTCCTTCCCGTGGGGAGGAGTTTTTTTATGCGGCGGTTTTTTTACGGGGCGTGCGGCGTGGGCGTGATGCTGCTGTCGCTCGCGGCGGGCGCGTTCGTCTTTGCGCTGTCGCGCACGCCCGTCTTTGCAGACGGGGAGGGGTACGAAATTTCGGCGGGGGCGTCCTCTTCGGCGGCGATCGTGCAAACGGACGACGCGTTCGCCTATAAACTTTTTCATGCCGCCGCGGGGGAGAGCGTCCGCTACGAGGGCGACGTCGCGGCGCGGCTCATAAAAGAATTTTCGGCAAAACTTTGTTTTTACGAGCAAGCCTGCGGCGTTTCGCACTATTATCTGTATACGCCGCGGCTGGGGGAGGGGGTGTTCCTCAACGGATGCGCCGTCAACCTGCATATCGCCGTCCGCGGAGAGCGGACGGTCGCGGGAACGCCGCTCATCTTCGGCGGCGTATAAAAAATTTTTTCCCCGCCGTGTATAAACGGCGGCGGGCTTGTCCATCATCTGCATACCAAGTTTGACGGAGGACAGTCATGAAAGAAGAAAATACGACCAAGAAAAAGAAACTTTACTACATCTTGCTCGCGGCGGGCGCGCTGCTCGTCATTGCGGCGACCGTACTCACCGTATGGTTCACGACGCGCGGCAGCGACGTTGCCGTCAACCCGCCCGACGACGTGCAGGAAGAGCCCGACGATACGCCGGGCGGACAGGACGACGAGACGCCCTCGGATCCCGACGAACCGACGGGACCTTCCGAGCCCGAAACGCCCGACTACGTGCGTCCCATCGCAACGGAGACCTGTTCGGTGGAATACAACGCCGTTTACGTGAACGAGACGACGGATTTCATCTATCGCCATAAAGCCGTCGATTTTGCGGCGGACGCGGGCACCGAGGTGTACGCGATGGCGGACGGCACCGTGACCACGATCAGTTTGAGCGAAGAGCTCGGCAATCTCATCACCGTCGATCACGGCGACGGGCTCACGTCGACGTACCGCTTCGTCGAGCCTAAGGAAGGGCTCAAAGTGGGCGCGGCGGTCGCGCAGGGCGACTGCATCGGCACCGTTGCCGAGGCGTACGGCACCGAGGCGGCGGACGGCACCCATCTGCATCTGGAGATCGCCGTGGACGGCGAGAACGTCGACCCCAACGCCTATCTCGATCTGGCGTACGACGAAAAGTAACATTCCCTCCGCGGGCGGGCGCGTTTTCCGCGCCCGCCCGCAACCCCCTTACGGGCGATCCACGGAGAAAGTCATGTTCATCAACGAAAACGCAGGTATCATCATTCTCATCTTCGGCATCCTCATCCTCGCCGCTTTGGGCGTCTTGTTGTGGCTCACGTATGCCGTACACCGCCGTTTCGCGTCGGTGCGGCTGCAATTCACGGGCTTGCAGGCGTCCGATCTGAACGCGGGCGGCGCGTACGCCGCCCTCATCGTGGGGAACAATTCGGTGCGGGAGATCGCGCTGCAAGAGCTGGGCGTGCGCTGCGGCAACGTCGCGTACGACCTGACCGCCGTATACAAGCGGCAGCAGGGGCTGGGGGAGGAGGCGCACGTCGTCATCGAACAGCGCCGCTCCATCCGTTTCCGTCTCGACGGCGAAGCGCTCGCTTCGCTGGGAGCGGGAAGCAAGAAATGCGTCAAATTGCGCCTGTATGCCGTCGATCTCACGGGGAACGTGTACGGCGGGCGCATCCGCGCGGTCGAACGCATGCTCGCGGCGCTGCCGCCCGCATCCGCCGAGGGACCCTTGCAACAGGCATAAAAAGCGCCCGCCGCGTCAAACGGCGGGCGTTTGCATACGGCGGTGGCGCATCGCATACAATACACCGTCGCGCGGAAACCGCGCGGGAGGGGATGATGCGCAGGATCGCAAGCCTTATGCTCTGTATCGCCGTGACGTGCTCCATCGTGCCGTTCGCGGCGGCGTGCGCGCCGCAGACCAAGCGCGGCAGTTATTCGATCGAGGCGGAGTATTTCCCCGCGGAACGCACGCTCAAAGCCGCGATGACGGTGACCGTCGTCAATCACACCAACGAGGAATGGGAAACGCTCAAATTCCAGCTTTGGCCAAACGCCTACCGCGCGGGGGCAAAGTACGCGCCCGTCTCCGCGCTGTTCGCGCCCGACGCATATTATGCGGGCGAGAGCTGCGGCGGGATCGAGGTGACCGCCGTCGATGGCGCCGCCGCCTTCCGCGTGGCGGGCGAGGACGAAAATATTTTGGAAGCCGATCTCCCCGTGCCGCTCGCGCCGAACAAGAGCGCCGTGCTCGCGATGCGCTTCACCGTGACGCTCGCCAACGTGCGCCATCGCCTCGGCGTGGGGGAGAAGACGGTCAATCTTGCCCAGTTTTATCCCGTTCTCTGTCATTGGGAGGACGGTTTTTGCGAGCACGTATACGCGACGGGCGATCCGTTCGTGAGCGAGACCGCCGATTACGACGTGCGCCTCACCGTGCCCGACGGGTATATCGCCGCCTGTTCGGGAGAGAGCGAAAAGACGCTTGCAGACGGAAAAGCCACATACCGTGTCCGCGCCGAGAACGTGCGCGAGGTCGCCTTCGTGCTGAGCGAGGACATGCGCGTCGCGCAGACGTCGGCGGACGGGATCCCGATCTCCTACTATTATTTCGACGACGAGAACGCCCAAGCGACGCTTTCGGCAGCGGCGGAGAGTTTGTCCTATTTTCAAAAGACGTTCGGCGATTATATCTACCCTTGCTATCACGTGGTGCAGACGGAGTTTGCATACGGCGGCATGGAATTTCCCATGCTTTCCATGATCGCCGCCGATCTGCGTGCGGAAGAAGTCCCCGCCGTCGTCGTGCACGAAACGGCGCATCAGTGGTGGTACGCGATGGTGGGGAGCGACCAATATACGGACGCGTGGCAGGACGAGGGGCTTGCCGCCTATTCGGAAGCGCTCTTTTTCGGCGCGCATCCCGCGTACGGGACTTCGTACGAGGAATACATCGCGGCGTCGGAAGGGGCGTACCGCGCCTATTTTTCGGTGACGGAGCAGCTCACGGGCAGGCAGGATACCTCCATGCACCGTCCGCTCACCGCCTTTTCGGGCGATTACGAATACCGCAGCATCGCATACGACAAAGCGGTCATCCTCTTTGACCGTCTGCGCGAAACGCTGGGGGAAAAGCGCTTTGTTGCCGCGCTGCGCGGCTATGCGGCGGCGTACACGGGCAAGATCGCGCCCGCCGAGGCGCTCAAAGAGGCGTTCGCCAAACAGGGCGCGCACGCGCGCGGCATCATGGAAAGTTTTCTCTCGGGCGCATGCGTCATCTGAATTTGAAATTTTTTGCAAAAAAACAGTTGCCAAACGGCGGCGGAAGGGATATAATAACAGTAGACCGATTTGGTCGGAGGAGCCTTTTATGGACGCTGCGCCAAATAACCGATGTGCCACGAACATGAAAGTCACCCGTGCGATCTGATTGAATGCGCTTCCCTCTTTGGGGCAGGCGGCGCAAGACGCACGGTGATTTTTCCCGTGCGTTTTTTTATGCCCGCTCGGGCAAAAACGCCGCAACTGCCAATTGCCAAGAGAGTTTTTTAATATTCCGGCGTCCTCCGAGATCCACGAAGCTCCCCACCTCGAACGCATCCACGCGTTCGAAGAGGGGTGCTGGGTCGATCTCGTCAACCCGACGGACGACGAGGTCGAAGACGCCTGCTCTTTGACGGGCATCCCCGAAGAGATGCTCAAAGCCGCCCTCGACGAGGAGGAGACGGCGCGTGCCGAGCGCGACGAAGACGCGTTCATGTGTCTTTTGGATACGCCGACCATCACGGATACCGACGAAGGGGACACTTACGAGACCATCCCTATGGCGCTCATCTATACGAGCAAGTGCCTCGTGACCGTCTCGCTGCGCGGCAATCCCGTTTTGGGCGACTTTATCAGCCGCCGCGTGGCGGTGGATACCCAAAAGCCCGTGCACTTTATCCTGTCCTTTATGATGGGCAACGCCAAGCGGTTCTTGTCCAACCTGCGCCAGCTCGATAAAAAATCGCTGCGCGTGCAGGCGGAGCTGCACCGCTCCATGAAGAACAAGGAGCTCATCCAGCTTTTGGAGATCGAAAATTCCCTCGTCTATTTCTCCACTTCGCTCAGCTCGAACATCAACGTGTACAACAAGATCGAGCGCATGCCCACAATCGTCCCCAACGAACATTACAAAGATCTTTCCGACGACGTCGTCATCGAGACCCGTCAGGCAATGGAAATGTGTAACATTTACCGCGATATCCTCTCGGGCACGATGGACGCGTACGCCTCGGTCATCTCCAACAACGTGAACATCGTCATGAAACTTTTGACGGTGGTCACGCTCATCATCTCTGTTCCCACGCTCATCGCGAGCCTTTGGGGGATGAACGTGCCCGTGCCCTTCCAGAGCCTTTCGTGGGGGTTTTGGCTGGTGCTCGGGATCAGTATCGTCATCACGGGCGTGATTGCGTACTTTATCATCCGTTCGAGCAATTCCATCCGCATCAGAACGCCCCGTCAGTTCAAGCGCCGCAAGAGCCGCAGCGGACGGGACGGACACGAGGAAAACTGACGCGGCGCCGCCGCGAAAAGGAGGGCGAAATGCCCGTTTTACAGTACGTTTGCCCCAAGTGCGGCAAACAGTTCGAAGAACTCGTCAAAAAATTCGACGATCCCGCATTCTGCCCCGCCTGCGGCGAGCGGGCGGCGCGCGACTGGTCGGGCGAAATGTTCTCCGCCACGGGCAGACCCGTCAAAAAATGCACGGGCAATTGCAAAACGTGCGGCGGATGCCGTTGAAAGAGGTCGGAAAGGGGCGCCCCGTTGACAAACGGGCGCTTCTTTGTTATAATGGGAGTATCATGGCTACAAAAGGGAAATTTATCGTATTCGAAGGCACGGACGGCAGCGGCAAGAGCACGCAGATGAAGATGCTCGGCAAATATCTTAAATCCAAGGGGATCGCATGCTATCCCACGCGCGAGCCCACCGATTCGCCTTTCGGCGCGCTGCTGCGCGCCTGCCTTACGGGGCGGGTGGAGACGGATGAACGCGCGATCGCAGCGCTGTTCGCCGCCGACCGCATCGATCATATCACCAACTCCGTCAACGGGATCTTAAAAAAGCTCGACGAAGGGTTCACCGTCCTTTGCGACCGCTATTATTTTTCGTCGTTCGCCTACAACGGCGGATTCGTGCCGCTCGATTGGGTGATCGCCCTCAACAGACCCGCGATG
>CALVPW010000046.1 GCA_944354085.1 uncultured Clostridia bacterium
GGAACGAAGCCACGAACTCGCCGTCGGCAGGCGACTGCGTCGTTCTGCCGTCAAAGAAGGCGACGTCGGGCGATGCGCCGTGTGCGGGCGGCAGCGTGTTCACGCGGCTGATCTGCCGCGCATAATATCCGTCTTCTTCGCTCACGTCTGCGGGCGTTGCCGTGAGCAAACGGTTGAGATATTCGAACCCGTAGTCGATATTTTCTTCCGAATTGCTGCCAAAATCGCTCAGGTGCGCCTCGTAGAAGGCGGGGGAGACGAGTGCATAGCGGTATAAGCCGTAGTTGAACGTCTGCTCAAAAGCCATCTGCTCCTCGGTCGAAGGCCGTTGTCCCTCCTTGATGGAGTCATAGACGCTCGGGAGATCGCAGCGGAAAACGCCCTGCACGGTGAGCTCGACTTCCTCGTTCGTGGAATAGTTGTTAAAGAGCAGCTTTTGCCCGACGATGCTGTCGTAGTCGACAAGGCGGACGGGCGTTTTGCCGACCTCGCCGTTTTCCACGGCATAGAATTCGCCTTCCTTGATGCTGTCGAAGGTGTAGGAGGAGATGACGATATCGTTTTCGCCGAGGGCGGAAAGGTTGGTCTCGTTCGTCAAAAGCTCGCCGTTCCAGGCGCTGCCGATCTCGGCGAACCCGTCGAGCTGCTGCGCGTAGTAGGTGCTGTTGTAATCACTCCCGGCGCGGACGTTGGTGGGCATAAATTTCTGCGAGCTCCAACTATCCAAGGAATAGTTGAAGATGCCGAGCGTCGCGTCGCCGTACGTTTCGCGGTGTGCGCTGAGCTCCGCGGGCGTGTATTGGGTGGAGTTGGTATTCGTATAGCGGTAGGTCTCTTCGCCGTTTTCGTACTGCACATGATCGTACTCATACTCTTTTTGCAGCATCAGCGTGTCGTATCCCGCGTCCAGATACGTTTCGAGCGCCGTCTCCGTCGCGTTATAGAAGGCGAGGGTGGAGAAGAGCCCGAACAGCGTGAACGCCACGAACGAGAGCAGGATGGTGAACAAAAGACGGAAGGGCTTTACCTTCATGCTGCTGGCGCCGATGCGGATGGCGTGGCGTACGGGCAGCTTGGAACGGATAAAGCGGCTGTCTTCGGCAGTGTACGCTTTGGCAACGAGCTTTTCTTCGTCGGTATCGCGGAACGCCTCGCGCGCGCCTTCCTTGTCGATGCGCGCCGCTTTGCGGAAGTCCTCGATCTCCTTTTTGCCGTTGGTGATGATCACGTCCTTGTCGGAGGAAGCCAAAAAGGCGTTGATCTTATTAAGATCGGCACTCGTGAGCTTGCTGCCGCGCTTGATGGAGATGGTGTCTTCTCCCACAAAACTCACGTTGTCGCTCGTCTTTACGGCGTCGATCTTGGTCTTCGTGACGTCGGAGATGATCTTGCCGTCTTTGAGTTCGATGATGCGGTCGCCGTAGATCTCGGCAAATTCGCGGTCGTGCGATACGACGATGACGAGCTTCTCTTCGGAGAGCTTTTTCAGCGTATCAAAGACCTGCTTGCCCGTGTTCGAATCGAGCGCGCCCGTGGGTTCGCCCACCATGATGATCTCGGGATTTTTCACGAGGGCACGGGCGATGGCAACGCGCTGCTTCTGCCCGCCCGAAAGGGTATTGGGCTTGCGCTTTGCAAAATTCTCGAGCTCGACTTGCTGCAAAATGGCTGCAACTTCCTGCTTGTTCTTGTTCTTGCCCTGCAATTCGAGCGCAAGCGCGATGTTGTCTTCGACCGAGAATTCGTCAAGGATGTTGTATTCCTGGAAGACGAAACCGACGAACGTGTTGCGGTAACTGTCAAAGTCAGACTGCGAAAAGTCTTTGCTGCTCCTGCCTTTGATGATGATCTCGCCCGAATCGGGACTGTCGAGCCCGCCGCACAGGTTGAGGAGGGTGGATTTACCGCTGCCCGATTTACCGAGCAGGAACACCATGCCTTTTTCCTCGAACCGTACGGAGACGCCGTCGAGCGCGCGCACTTCCGCGCCGCCCTTTGCCTTGTAGACCTTAACAAGGTCTTTGATTTCCAACATGTGAGCCTCTCCTTATAATTGGTCGGCTATATTATACCCCCCCCGTGTAAAAAAGTCAAATGTCTCAATGATAAAATCAGGCGAAAGTTCACAAAATTTTTTTCCGAACAAGTGTTCTTGTTTTGTTTAGAAGGGGGGATTTTGCGGTATATTGTAGTTGAATGAACGGGCGTGCGGGGGAGCCGTGCGCCAAAGAAGGAGAATGATATGGACGCAAACAAGTTTACGCAAAAATCGCTGCAGGCGGTGCAGAGCGCGCAAAATAAAGCCGTCGAGTACGGCAACCCCGAGCTCACCGTCTTGCATCTGGCGCTTGCGCTCATGGAGCGGGACGGGTTGGTCTTCCGCATCCTGAAACGTGCGGGCGTGGACGCAGAAGGGCTCGCCGCCGCCGTCAAGGACGCCGTGGAGCGCCTTCCGCGCGCTTCGGGCGGGTCGCAGCCGTATGCGACGCCCGCCGTCTCCCGCCTGTTGACCGAGGCGGAAAAGCTCGCCAACGGGATGAAGGACGAGTATATCTCCGTCGAACATCTCTTTTTGTGCCTTTTCGATAACGACGAACGGGGGCTTCATGCGATCTTTTCCCGCTTCGGCGTGACCAAGGACAAATTCTTGGTGGGGATGAAGCAGGTGCGCGGCAATCAGAACGTGACGAGCGACAATCCCGAGGACACGTACGAGGCGCTCGAAAAGTACGGGAGCGACCTCACGAAACGGGCGCGCGAGCATAAGCTCGAACCCGTG
>CALVPW010000047.1 GCA_944354085.1 uncultured Clostridia bacterium
AAGACGGGAAAGCGCATCTCGTTTTTCAGACACTCGAAGGCGTAGGCGAGGATCCCGAACCGCCGCTTTGTCGTTTGCGACGTCACATAAGTACAGCGCGTGAACGCGCCCGCGCCCGCAATATAGACGGCATAGCGGTCGTTGACGCGCATACAGTCGACCGAGGCGCTGCGCCCCTTCCCGAGCACGCGGAGCGCGCCTTTGACGGTGCGCGGGATGCCGAGCGAACGCGCAACGTCGTTGGTGGTGCCGCCGGGGAGATATCCGAGCTGCACCGCGCGCCCGTTCAACCCGTGCAGCACGTGGTTGAAGGTGCCGTCCCCGCCCGAAAAGACGATGATCTCGTGCCGCTCCGCGCCTTCGCGGACGCGCGCTTCGAGATCTTCCGCGCTCTCCGTTGCGACGATCTCCGCCTCCCCGTAGAGCGCACGAAGGCGTTTTTTGATGAGCGGCAGTTTGTTGGCGATCTTCCCCTTTCCGCTCTTCGGATTGTACAAAAAGAGACAGCTCATCCTTCCCCCTCCCGTTTGCGGCGGCGGAGGATATCCCCCGCGGCGAGGGGAACGGGACACGCAAAAGAATACGTGCCCTGTACGAGCATGGCGTCGGCACACGGCGCATCGTTCCGATCGCGCATATCCGTCACGCGGACGCAAGCCGAGAAAGCCTCGCTCGGAGAGAGCACCTCGAGCACGTCGCCCTCGTAAAAACGGTTGCGCATCTGCACAGTTGCGCGCCCGTCCGCATATGCCGTAACAACGGCGATGAACGTGCATGTGCCCCCTTCCTGCGAGCCGTCCGCGAGCACGGTATCGTGCGCGTCGCCAAAGGCGTACGCCGTGGTGTAGGCGCGGTGTGCGGCGCATTCGAGCTCGGGCGCGAGCGCCGCCGCGTCCGCCCCGTCCAGGATACGGCGGTAGGCGTTGACGACGGTGGCAAGATAATATTCGCTCTTCATCCTGCCTTCGATCTTGAAGGAAACGACGCCCGCCGCCCTGAGCGCGCCGAGATGGGCGCTCATGTTGAGATCCTTGCTGTTCATCACATACGTGCCCCGCCCGTCCTCTTCGAGGTCGCACCAGCCCTCTTTGCCCTCGCTTTGGATGCGGTAAGCGCGGCGGCACGCCTGCACGCAGGCGCCGCGGTTGGCAGGGCGGCCGTCGAGATAGTCGGAAAGATAGCACCTTCCGCTGTACGAGATGCACATTGCCCCGTGCACGAAGGCTTCCAGCTCGAGCGTTGGTACTTCGGCATGGATCGCGGCGATCTCTTGGATGGAAAGTTCGCGGGCGAGCACGACGCGCGCGGCGCCCAGCCGCGCGTACATGGCGGCTGCGGCAGCATTCGTGACGTTCGCCTGCGTGGAGATATGCACGGGGAGCGCGGGCGCGTTTTTGCGGCAGACCGCGAGCGCGCCGAGATCGGAGACGAGCACCGCGTCCGCCCCCATCTCCTGCAATTTCCCGAAATACGTTTTGAGCGTGGGAAGATCGTCGTTCCGCGCAAAGATATTGGCGGCGACGTACACTTTTTTCCCGCGGGCGTGCGCGTATGCGATGTTCTCGGCGAGCGCCTCGTCCGTAAAATTATCGGCAAAGGCGCGCAGCGAGAAGGCTTTCCCGCCCACATACACGGCGTCCGCACCGAAGCGCAGCGCGCATTTGAGTTTTGCGGGATTGCCCGCAGGCGCCAACAGTTCGCTTTGTTCCATGCGTTCTCCCGTTCACCGCAGTTTGACGCTCTCCGCGAGCCCCATCCCGTACCCGTGCACCGTCGTCGAAAGGTCGGCGTCCTCGCGCAGCATCCGCATATATTCTTGCAAATGCATGGCGAGCATCCTGCGCTTTTTGGGCACGCCGTCCGAAAAGAGCATCACGTCGTCGGAAAAGAGGATGCCGCCCGCCCGCAGCAGCCGCTTGCAGTCGGGAAAGAAACGGCGGTACTGCACCTTGGCAGCGTCAAGAAAGATGACGTCGTACGTCCCGCCCAATGTGGGCAGGATATCCGCCGCATCCCCTTCGAGCAGGCGGACGCGGTCCTCCACGCCGAAGTCGCGGATATTCTCGCGCGCGGCGGCGGCGCGCACGGCGTCCCGCTCGATGGCGGTGACGCGCGCCGAAGGCAGCGTTTTGGCGAACGCGATGCTCGTGAACCCCTTGCCCGCGCCGATCTCCAAAATGCTGCCCGCGCCGATCGCCTGCGCCCGCTGCAGCATGTAAGAAAGCGTCTCGTTCGCGCAGGTCGGGTCGCGCACTTCCATCTCTTCCGCGCGGCGTTCTTCGAATGTTTGCATAGTATTTCCCCCTTTCACGGACGATATGCCCGTGCGATCGCAACAAATACCGCCTTACATCTCGTCGAGCGTGAGCGAGAAGGCGGGGATATAGTGCTCAAAAAAGTAATCGACGGCGCGCATATGCTTTTTTGACAGCGCCTCCTTGATGGTACGTTCCGCCTGCACGAACTCCGAATTACCCGAGCGCAGCTCTTCGAGACATTTGAGGTATGCCGAGAGCTTGTCCGCCGCCTTGACGAAGGCATACTCCGCCGTCGACTTATCCGCCTGCAAATAGGGATACATCGCCTCCTGTAAGGGCGCGCCGAGCGTGGAGGCGATCTTGTCGACGGCAAGACGTTCCACCTTTTCGTATTCGCCGTGGAGCTGCCCGTTGAGGTATTTGATGGGCGTGGGCATATCGCCCGTGATGACCTCGCTCACCTCGTGATAGAGGGCGTACAGGACGGCGCGCTCCACGTTCACGCTGCCGCCGAACACCTCGTTCTCGATGAGGCAGAGCGCGTGCGCGAGCACGGCGACCTGATGCGAGTGTTCCATGATATTTTCGTCGCGCGTGGAGCGCATGAGCTGCCAGCGCTTGATGAACTTCATCCGATCGAGATACGCGTAAAATTTTTCCATGGTCTTCCTCTTTTTTTTATTATACTACAAATTTTTCAAAAATTCAATTGACTTTCTCAATTTTCCGCTGTATACTGATAGTACAAAAAATAAATATCCGTCGTGGGTGCTGTAACAGGCTGAGATGATACCACTTGAATCGGGCAAGGTAATGCTTGGACGAAAGACAGGATTTTTTCAGGGCGCGCCGCGGCATGCGGGGCGTTTTTTGTTTGCGATTCCTAAAAAAAGACGGATAAAAGGAGTGTAAGATGTTCAATTCCCTGCTCTCTTCGTTCATGAACACCGTTGAGGACGAAGAAGGGAACACGATCTATCAGTACGCGAGCGTCTGGACGGAATACGCAAAAGACGCGCTGATGAACGTGTTCCTGTACGTGGCGATCGCACTCGTGGTCATCCTGCTCGCCGTCGGCTGTTTTGTCAGCCGCCGCAAGCCCGACCTCTTAAAGAACTACGTGCGCACCGCCCTTGCCGTTGCCTGCGGCTTTGCCGTCGCCGTGATCGCAGCGATGCTCTCTTTGGAGTTCTTCGACATGTACGAGAACGGATACGTGTTCGACCTCGTGCTCTGGCCCTCCATCGTATGCGTCGCCGTCGTCGTCTTAGGCATCGCGGCGATCTACGTTGCCTCGCTCTTCTCCAAAAAGGCGTTCCGCCTTGCGGGCATCATCTGCGGCAGCCTCGCCGCCGCGGCGTTCGTCGCCCTCTTTGTATGCCTTGCGGTATACTTTGCCTCGGGCGATGCTTCCTCCAACAACGGGATGGAGGTCTCCGTTTCGGAGAGCGTTGCGCTCTATTGCTGCGCCGCGGGGCTCATCGCCGTTATCGTCGTACTCGCCTTCCTCTTCGACAAGGGCAGCAAAGGCTTTGATTCCAAATCCATCGCCTATGCCGCCGTCTGCATCGCCATGAGCTTCGCGCTCTCGTACATCGCGCCCATCCATATGCCGCAGGGCGGTTCGCTCACGATCGCATCCCTTTTGCCCCTCATGATCTATTCGTACATGTTCGGCACCAAAAAGGGCGTGCTCGCGGGCGCCGTGTACGGGCTCATGCAGATCATCCAGGATCCCTGGATCATCCACCCCGCGCAGCTGCTGCTCGACTACCCCGTCGCGTTTGCGGGCATCGGGCTCGCGGGCATGTTCGCGCACGTGAAAAAACTCGAAAAACTCCCGCAGGTCCAGTTCGCGCTGGGCGCCGTGGTGGGGAGCGTCTTCCGTTTTGCGGCGCACCTTTTGTCGGGCGTGTTCGCATTCTCCGAATACGCGCCCGATATCGACGCGTGGATCTACTCGCTCGGCTATAACGCCTCCTACGTGTTCCCCGATATCGCCATCGCCATCGCCGCGGGCGTCATCGTGTTCAGCTCGCGCTCCTTTGTAAAACAGGTGCGCAAGTTCTCCGCCAAGAAGGCGGCGCCCGCCGCCGTTCCCACCGCGGAGACGGTGGAAGAAGCGCCCTCCGCGCCCGCAGCGGCAGATGCAGGCGCACCCGCCGAAGCGCGCACAAACGATCCCGTGCCGCCCGCGCAGGGATAAAACGCAAATAAAGGAACGTCTCCCCCTCGTCGGGAGGCGTTCTTTTTTGGGGAATTTTTCCCAAACATATTGAAATTTACGCGGCGATATGTTACAATATAAATATCCGCGGCACTTCGCGAAAGGGGGAGGATATGATCAAGATCACAAGGGAAAACATGGGCGTCGTGTTCACACCGCGCGACGAGGAAGTCTATTCGAACACGTCGGGCGTGCTGTATCCGCGCGTCATCGAACTGCATCACGCGGGAGAGCTCAACGGCATGCTGTTGGCGACCTTTGACCATTCCACGCTCAAAGAACCGCCCGTGGTGCCCGTGATGTGCTCCAAAGACGGGGGCGTCACGTGGGAGAAATATTCTCAGATCGAGGATACGCAAAACGGCTTCGGCATCCGCTTCCAGCCGCATATCATGGAACTGCCGCAGGCATGCGGCGATCTGCCCGCGGGGACCATCGTCATGTGCGGGAATTCCGTACCGCTGAGCTTCGTCTCGACAGAGCTCTCCTTTTATATCAGCCGCGACCACGGCAAAACGTGGGAATTCCGTTCCTCCGTCGTCCAAGGCGGGCCGCCCGTCGAACAGAACTTTGACGCGCTCGGTCCCGTATGGGAGCCGAACATTTATATCGACGCGTACGGCCGCCTCGTCGTCGCCTTCACGGACGAGCGCCCGCACAGCGACCCGCGCTTCAATCAGACGCTGGCGCTCCTTTGGTCGGAAGACGGCGGCAAAACGTGGAGCGACGTAAAATATACCGTCACCGTACCGGACAGGACGCTGCGCCCCGGGATGCCCGTCGTCGCGCGCATGGGCAACGGAAAGTATATCATGGTGTACGAGATCGTCGGCTATCCCTGCTGCGATATCTACTACAAACTCTCCGACGACGGCATCGATTGGGGCGATCCTCTCCTCAAAGGCACCCGCGTCGAGACGAAGGACGGGCTCTTTTTGGGGAGCATGCCCTACGTCATATGGGTGCCGCAGGGCGGCGAGAACGGCACCGTCATCGTCACCGCCAAGCGCGAGGGCGAACATATCGGCATGCGCGATCCGGGGTACTACCACGTCAACTATAACTTCGGACAAGGCCCGTGGGAACGCGTCCCCATGCTCATCACCTACAATACGGATACCTTGCAGGCAGGTTGGAGCATGGGCATGACGACCATCAAAGACGGCGAATACCTCATCCAGCTCGCGCCCACGCCCATGAACAGGCGGCTGATGCAGATCACATACGGCATCGGCAAGATCGAAACGGTCAAATAAAACGAAAAAAGCAAAGAGCGCTCCCGCGGGAAGCGCTCTTTTTTATACGAATTGCAAAATATCGACGAGGATGGCGAACCCGAGCAGGAAAACAAGCCCCGCAAAGTGGATGATCGCTTCGACTTTGCGGTTGACGGGTTTGCCGCGGATCCATTCGATGACGGTGAACACGATCTTGCTCCCGTCCAGCGCGGGGATGGGCAGCAGGTTGAATACGGCAAGGTTGACGCCGATATAGCCCGCGATCTCCAAAAAGCCGCGCATGCTCGCACCCGCCACCTGCGAAGTGATGGCGATGGTGCTCACGGGCCCGCCGAGCACCGAGAGCCCCAGCCGCCCCGTAAAGAGCTCTCCCAAGATCTTGAAGATGGAACCCGCGATCTCAAAGGAATACGCGAACGACCGCCCCACCGTCTCCCAGAATCCGAAACGGCACAGCGCGCTCGCCAACAGATACCGTCCCCCTTCCTCCGTCTCCTCGTAACGGATGCCGAGCGCCTTCCACACGCTCTCCGTCTCCGCGCTCGAAGGCACGTCGACGTCGGAACGCAGCCGAACGTCCACCGTCTCCTCCGCGCGGAAGCTCTCGCCCGCTTCGTTCACATAGAGGCGCGAGATGCAAAAGCGCACCAGCTCCCCCTCCCGCCTGCCGTTGAGCGCCTTGGCGATATCGGTGGTCAGATAGATGTTCTTCCCTTCGACGGCGAGCAGGATATCCCTGTCCTGCAAACAATGTTCTTGTTCGATCGAAGTCGGCTCCGTCTCGTATACGGCGATCATCGTCTGTCCGTAGGCGAAAAAGCAGACGAGGATGAGAAGGACTGCCAAAAGATAGTTCATGCACGCGCCCGCAAGCAGCACGATGATACGCTGCCACGGCTTACGATTGACGAACAGGCGCGCCTTTTCCGCCTCTTTGGATGCGGACACGGTACCCCCGTTCGCAGGAGACGGCGCCG
>CALVPW010000048.1 GCA_944354085.1 uncultured Clostridia bacterium
GTCCGCCGATCTTTCCGCCTCAACAAAAGGGGGTTTTGCAAGCAAATTCCGTTTGCAAACTCCCTTGCTTTTTTTGGGAAAATGGTGTAGGATAAGCATGTTGCCGAGGGCGGGCGGCAAAAACCGCCAAAGGATCCCCGCCGCGGGAACATTAAAAATGCTTCCGCAGTGAAATAGATAGATCGGTACGCGTCTTGGGGAATGTTTCGGGTTCGTCCCGTGGCGAAGCAACGGCACGAGGGCGCAGCCCGAAGTATTCCCGCCGCGGGAACAAAACAGCAAGAAATGCTTCCGTAGTTAAATGGATATAACAGCCCCCTCCTAAGGGGCCGTTCCGGGTTCGATTCCCAGCGGGAGTACCAAACAAAAAAGAGCCTGCACGGGCTCTTTTTTGCTTGGCTTTCGGTGCGGGAGCGGATCCGCGGTCCGTCCCACCGTCTGCGGCGGCACGAGGCGCGCAGCGACGAAGTATTCCCGCCGAGAGTACCAAGCCCGCGCCCCTGCTTCATGCAGGGACGCGGGCTTTATGATTCGTCAATTTTTGGGATTGTTTTTCCTCGGCCGTTGTAGTATACTGTGTGCGAGGAGGGGCAGATGTTTCCGTATTTTTATGAAAAAGCGGCGGATGCCGCAAATTATATCTATTTTCAAAAGAATCTGATCACGGAAGAGCAGATCCGCTGCATGCTGCCGCACTATCACGACAGTGTGGAATTCGCCTTTATGCAGGCGGGTGCGTGCCGTATCCATATCGGGGCGGAAGAGCGGACCATACGGGCGGGGGAGACCGCGTTCGTCCGCTGCTTCGAGCCGCATTCCTATATGCCCGACGTGGGATCGGAGTATTACGTCGTTCTGATCAGTTCGGGATATCTGAACGACTTTCAGGCGTTCAGAAAGCAGGCGTTCCCTTCCTTTCTCGGAACGAACGGGCATTTCGATCAGATCATTGCTTTTTTGGATATGATGTATCCCCTTTGGAATGGGGCGAACGAGGTCATGAAAAAGGGGTTTGCAGAGTTGCTGCTCGGACTTATCAAGACGTGGTATCCGATGCAGGAGGTGAAAGACCGACGCTCGACGCAGGCATTCGTGGAGATCTTAAAATTCATCAACGGGAATTTCCGCGGTGACATAACGCTGGAAGGGCTGGCGGGCAGGTTCGGTTACACGAAGACGTATCTTTCGGAACAGTTCAACCGCTTTGCGGGGATGCCGCTGCGAGAGTATATCAACCGCCGCAGGATCAACGAATTTTACAGGCGAAAGCGCGAAGACCCGACGCTCCCCGCCTGTAAGATCGCAGAGGAAGTCGGATTCAAAAGCCAGAATACCTTTTACAGGGCCATCCGCAAATATCCGAATTTTTGACAGTATCAACCAAACCCGCGGGATTGTTCTGCGGGTCTTTTCATGCTACGATAAAGAAAAAAGGAGTGCGGTATGAAGATCGGTGTTATATCGGAGAGTTTTCGCAAACCGTTTGCCGAGGCGGTCCGTTGCGCAAAGTCGCTCGGGGTCGACGGCGTTCAGGCGTATGCGGGACAGGCGTTCCCCTTTACGGCGAGCAGGGCGGAGCTGAAAGAACTTAAAAAATTCGTCAACGGAGAAGGGCTCAGCTTTTCGGCGATATGCGGGGATTTCGGGTGCGCCATGTATTACGAGCGCGACCGTGCGTCGATCGACCGCGAAAAACGTATTTTAGAGATGGCAAAGGAGCTCGGCACGGATATCGTGACGACGCATATCGGCGTCATTCCCGAGACGACGGACTGCATCCAATACGAGAGCATGTTTGAAGTCTGCAGTGAACTCGCTGCGTTTGCGAAAGGAATGAACGGGCATTTTGCTGTGGAAACGGGCCCCGAAAAAGCAGACGCCCTCAAAGCGTTTCTTGATGCGCTCGGCAGCGACGGCGTTGCGGTCAACCTCGATCCCGCCAATCTTGTGATGTGCGCGGGCGACGATCCCGTACAGGCGGTCTTCACGCTCAAAAAGTATATCGTCCATACGCATGCAAAGGACGGTGTGCAATGCCGTCCGTTCGATACAAAGGCGCTGTATGCGCCGCGTTATTACGGGCTTACGGCGTGCGGAGGAGACGTGTTCCGCGAAGAGTCGCTCGGGAAGGGCGGCGTGGATTGGGCGCGTTATCTGGATGCGCTCCGAACGATCGGATATCGCGGATATCTTACGATCGAGCGGGAATGCGGCGACCGTCCCGAGAAAGATATCGGCGATGCCGTGCGCTTTTTGGACGCCTACGGCGTCAGGGAGGATGGGGCATGAAAAAACTCAAGATCGCGGTGATCGGAACGGGGAGCATCTCCGGGCGGCATATCGCCGCTTATTTGAAAAACGAGAACGTGGAACTTTACGCGCTTTGCGATGTCGACGGCGCTCGGCTGAAAGCTGCGGGGGAGCGGTGGGGTGTCAGCCGTCTTTATACGAACGAGGAGGAGATGTTTGCCGCGCTGCCCGAGATCGACGCGGTGAGCGTCTGTACGTGGAACGGCGCGCATATGCCGTGCGCGATCGGCGCGCTGCGGGCGGGCAAGCACGTTCTTTGCGAAAAGCCGATGGCGCTCAACGCGCGGGAAGCACAGCAGATGCTCGATACGGCAAAAGCCTGCAACAGGAAGCTCATGATCGGATTTGTACGGCGGTTCGGCAATGACGCGCAAGTCATGCGCGATCTCATCAGAGACGGGACGCTCGGGGACATCTATTATGCCAAAGCGACTTATCTGCGCAGGAACGGGAATCCCGGCGGTTGGTTCGGCGACAGCGCGCGTTCGGGCGGCGGACCGCTCATCGATCTCGGCGTGCACGTCATCGATCTGACCCGCTATCTGATGGGGGACCCTAAGCCTGTTTGCGTGTTCGGCGCGACGTTTCGGGAATTGGGCGATCGCAGAGAGCTCAAAGACGGCGCCGCGTATACCGCGGCGTCGGGGGCCGAAAGTGACGTTTGCGACGTCGAAGACCTTGCCGCCGCCTTCATCCGCTACGAGAACGGCGCCGTGCTGAGCGTAGAGACGAGTTTTTGCCTGAACTTGAAAAAAGACGTCGCCAAAGTGGAACTTTTCGGGACGCGCGCCGGGATGTGTCTCGATCCCGAGCTCGAGATCTTTTCCGATCGCTGCGGTTATCTGACAGATACGAGGCCTGCAAGACCGACGGCGCTGGACATCGACGAGGCGTTCGAAAATGAGATCGGTTTTTTTGTGGATGCGATCGTTCACGACCGCGACGTATATCCGATCGCAGAGGACGGGATCGCCGTCATGAAGATCATCGACGCCGTGTATCTCTCGGCGCGGACGGGAAAGTCGGTCGAATTATAGCCCCAAACAAAAAAGAGCCTGTACGGGCTCTTTTTTGCTTTTTTATTCGATCTCGTACGTTACGGTCACGTCTTCCGTGAGGGCGACGTCTTCGGGGTCGAGCTCGGCTGCGTTCATACGCAATGCCGCCGCGCGCACGACGGGCATACCATGTCCGCCGTATTCGGCGTGCAAAACGCGTTTGAGTTTGACGCCCGCCGCTTTTGCGATGGTTTTGGCGCGCTGCTTCGCGTCTTTTACGGCGCAAGCGACGAGTTCGTCGCGCAGCGCGTCGTATCCCGCAAAGAGGTATTCCGTGGAAGCCTCGGGCGCGGCGCCGCTTGCCGAAAGCGCTTCGAGCACGCTGCCGAGCGCGGCAGGATCGGCGGCAAACTGCGCGCGGATGCGCCGCGACGCCGTATAGCCCGCAAAGATGCGGGTGCGGACGCCGTTCTCGTCCGTCGCCGTCTCGTAGCGCGGTTCGCAGCGCAGCCCGAGGGCGCGCACGTCCTCTTCGCGGACGCCTGCGCGCAGCAGGGCGTCTTTGACCGCCTGCGCGGCGTCCTCCGTCGCCCGCAGGGCGGCGGCGTGGTCGTGGTCCGTCCGTTCAACGGCGAGGGTCAGCCGCACCGTATCGGGGCGGACGTGCCGCTCGCTGTGACCCGTCACACGGATCGTCGCATGTTCTGTCATGATCTGTCCTCCTTCATATATTGCATCGGGATATAGGGAACGCCGTCCGTCTGCGTCTTTTCGCCGACGGGGACGAATCCGAACTTTTCGTATACGGGCGCGCCGCCTTCGAAGGCGCGCACCGTCACGACGGGCGCGGCTGCGTGGGCGAGGAACCACTTCATGAGTTTTCCGCCATATCCGCGCCGCTGTTCGCCGTTTCGTGCAAAGAACGCCGCCACGTGCGTTCCGTCCCGCGTGGCGACGAGCGCGCCTTTGAGCATGCCGCCCGCAAACACGCCGTAAAAATCGTAATTGCCGAGCGCGGGGCAGTCGTAGAGGAAGCGGCGGAAGTTCTCCGCGTCTTCCGCTTTCCACGCGGGGGCGATGAAGCGGGAGAAACTCTCCAAAATGAGCGCCTGCGCCGCGGGGATATCCTCCGCGTTCAGGCGATGGATGCGGATGCGCCGTCTCCGCACGGCGTGCCCGTACAAAATGGCGCAGAGCACCGCCGCAAGCACGCCCGCGGCGACGAGCACCGCGTAGCCGCCCAGCGCAAGCGAGGCAAAATATCCCGCCGCGACGCCCAGCAAAAAGGCGAGGATGACGGCAAAGTATTTTCCCGCCGTCTTCATCGCGCCCTTTTTCTTTTCGACGACGGCGTGGAAGACGTGCTCGGTCGCCGAGCGCAGGTTTCCCGTGCAGAACGCCGTGGCAAAGGGGTTGCCTTCCATACGGCGGAAGTTATCGAACTGTACGGCGGCGGCAAAGGAGACGAGCGCGTTGACGAGCATATCGGGCACGGCGGCGGGGAGGAACCCCACCGCAAGCAGCACGGCGATCTCGCCCGCCAGCACGAAGGCGTGCCCGCGGAAGTCGCTGCGCGTCTTTTTCCCCACGCGCAGCAAGAACTCGCACAAAAATACGCCCGCAAAAAAGAGCAGGATGGGCACGAGGTACCTGAGTGCGCGCACGCCGTCTCCGCCCGCGAACCCCAATACGAGCAAGATCATGTTCCCCGTCTGTGCGTTGGCGAACACGCCGCCGCGCGTCACAAAGGTATAGGCGTCCAAAAATCCGCCCGCAAGGCACAAAAGGAGCCCGATCTCCAGCCATTCGTATACGGGATAGAGCGCAAATTTCTTTTTCAGGTACCGCATATGCCTATTGTACCGCGCCCGCGGCGCGCTGTCAACGCTTTCGCCGCGGCAAGACGCATTTTTGCGCGGCGCCTCTGCTGCGTCCGTGCGCCGCGTCCTCTTTACCATATATTATATATCGTATATTTTGTGGCGAAGAGGGGGATCGCATACGATATGGCGGGCGCGGGGTAAAAATCGCCAAAAAAAGACGAAAAAGAATGGAATTTTCGCGAAAAACTTCCTTCAAACGTTTGACTTCGCGCCCGAAAGATGGTATAGTATACAGGCTGTGTCGAAGCGGCAGGTCTTTTGCCGCGCACACGAGCGTATAGGGTTGACGCGGGAAGTTACTGAAAAATCGAGGCGAGAAAGCCCCTCGGCAGATAATTTCCGCTGACAAATGTGGGAGCGAGACTCCTGCGACTAACCGAGGCTTTTGCGAGAAAACACCGCAAAACGACGCGTGTTTTTTTGATAGAGGACCTCGATACGCACGGGTGCGTTGACGCGCAGATCACAGTTAGTATAAAAAAGGAAGGTAACAACGATGGCAAGTCAAAAAATCAGGATCAAACTTTCGGCGTACGATCACGAGCTCGTCGATCAGGCTGCGAGCCGCATCGTGGAGACGATGCAAAAGGGCGGGGCGAAGATCTCCGGTCCCATCCCGCTTCCCACGGAGCGCGAGATCGTCACCATTTTGAGGAGCCCCCACAAGGATAAGGACTCCCGCGAGCAGTTCGAGCTGCGCACCTACAAGCGCATTATCGATATCTATTCCCCCAACGCGAAGCTGCTCGATTCCATCCACCTGCCCGCAGGCGTGGACATCAAAGTAAAACTGTAATATCGGATACTTGAAAAAGGTATCGGTAAATAAAAAAAAGGAGTGAACTTTACGATGGGTAAAGCAATCATCGGCCGCAAGGTGGGTATGACCCAGCTCTTTGCGGAGGACGGGAAGGTCATCCCCGTCACGGTCATCGAGGCCGGTCCCTGCCCCGTGGTGCAGGTCAAGACGACGGAGACGGACGGTTACGTCGCGCTCAAACTCGGCTTCCTCGATGCGAAGGAGAAGGCAATGAACAAGCCCGACCTCGGGCAGTTCAAGAAGGCGGGCGTCAAGCCCTGCAAGGTGCTCAAAGAGGTGCGTCTTGACAGCGTCGAGGGCTACAACGTCGGCGACGAAGTCAAAGCAGACGTGTTCGCGGCGGGCGACAAGGTGGATGCGAGCGGCGTGACCAAGGGTCACGGTTACACGGGCGTCATCAAGCGCTGGAACCAGCACCGCCTCAAAGAGACGCACGGCGTCGGCCCTGTCCACAGAGAACCGGGTTCCATGGGTGCGAACAGCTCCCCCTCGCGCGTGTTCAAGCACAAGAAGCTCGCCGGTCAGTACGGTGTGGAGAACGTCACCATCCAGAATCTCGAAGTGGTGCGCGTGGACGTGCAGCGCAACGTCATCCTCGTCAAGGGTGCGATTCCCGGGCCCAAAGGCAGCGTCGTGACGCTGAAAACGAGCGTCAAGGCATAAGGAGAACGATCATGGCAAACGTGAAAGTATATAATATGAAAGGCGAGGCGGTCGGCGATCTCGAGCTTTCCGATAAGGTGTTCGGCGTCGAGTACAACGAGCCCCTCATCCATCAGGCAGTCGTCACCTACCTTTGCAACCAGCGTCAGGGGACCAAATCCACCCTCACCCGTACGGAAGTGCGCGGCGGCGGCGCAAAGCCTTGGAGACAGAAGGGCACGGGCCGTGCGCGTCAGGGCTCCATCCGTGCGCCCCAGTGGACGAAGGGCGGCGTGGTGTTCGCACCCAAGAGCCGCGACTTCTCCAAAAAGATGAACGTGAACGCAAAGCGCGGGGCGCTCGTCTCCGCTCTTTCCAAGAAGGTCGCCGACGGCGAGCTGTTCGTCGTGGACGAACTCAAAGTCTCCGCGCCCAAGACCAAGGAGATGGAAGCCTTCCGCAAGGCGATGAAGCTGGATAAGCGCACCGTCGTCGTCATGGACCAGAACGACGAGAACGTCATCCTTGCGGCGCGCAACCTTCCCACCCTCACGACGATCTCCGTCAACGAGATCAGCACCTACGAGGTCGTTGCGAACGCCGTCGTCGTCCTGACGAAGGGTTCGGTGAAGAAACTCGAGGAGGTATACGCATAATGATGCCCGAGGATATCATCTTAAAGCCCGTCCTCACCGAAAAGGGGTACGACGGGATCGCAGACAAGCGTTACACGTTCACCGTGGCGAAGTCGGCAAATAAGACGCAGATCAAGATCGCCGTCGAAAAGATGTTCGGCGTGCACGTGAAGAGCGTGAACACCGTCACCTGCCCCGGCAAGCTCAAGAGGATGGGGCGCAACGAGGGCTACACGCCCACGACCAAGAAGGCGATCGTCTCCCTCTACGAGGACAGCAAGCCCATCGAGTACTTCAACTCGTTATCGTAAATAAGCGGAGGATAGGAACATGGCAGTCAAGAGATATAAACCCACCTCTCCCGCCCGCCGTCTGATGACGGTTCCCGCTTACGGCGAGATCTCCAAGC
>CALVPW010000049.1 GCA_944354085.1 uncultured Clostridia bacterium
CGCTTTAAGACGACCGTCCGCGAGACGTTGTTGGCATACACGCTGCCGTCGAGCGCGCCGTCTACCACGGCGGGCGTGCCGCCCGTGGCGCTCACGTTATCGCGCGCGGCGTTGGTGAGCACGACCATCTCGAACTTGAAGGCGTCCGTCTTGCCTTCCTTGGTCGCGGTGTACTTGAAGAGCTCGTCCGCCGAAACGGGACGGCTGCTCTCACCCACGTAGCGGTTGGGGTTGATGACGATATCGCCGTAGCTGTTCAGATAATATTGGTGGATCTGCGTGGTGAACGAACCCGTGTTCCCCGCCGCGCGCGTGATATACGCCGCGACGCTCGTCCCGTCGTTCGTGGTGAACAGGTCGTTGTGCCCCGGCATGGCGATATCCAGCTCGGGATTTTCTTCCGCCTTGTTCGCCCACAGGAAGGAACCCATGTACTTGTTGCCCTGCGTCCCCTGGTTGACGGTTGCGGGGAGCCCCGTGTTCGCGTTCCAGACGAGACCGCCCTGCGTGGAGGTATACAAGCCGAGCACGTTCTCGCTCCTGCCGCCCCACATCTGATAGTTGTCCGAAAGCCCGTCGTACGACTGCATGGAGTAGTAATACGTCTTGCCGCTGCCTTCGAGCGCCTTGCCATCCTCGCCCATCAGCGTCACGTTGTCGTGACGGGCGATGATGGGCGCTTCCATGGCGGCTTTCCCGATGTTGGTGCCGTAATATTCGTTCGTCCAGCCGACTTTCTGCCCGTTTTCCTCGGCATAACCCGCCGCGACCTGATCGCGGTAGGTGCGCAGGTCGTCGTGCGAGACCCATTCGGTCTTGCCGTCGGCGCGTTTGCCCGTGCCGGCGTTGAGTTCGAGGATATACACGCCCGAACCGAAGGACGCGTACGCCATGTACATCTTGCCGTCGGGCGAGTAGATGATCTGAGGGTCGATCGCGTTGACGCTCCCGGGATCTGCAGGCCCGTTGTTCAGGCTCGACTGCATGAGCACGGTCGGCTGCCCGTCGGTGAGGACGGGTTTGAACGAGCCGGGCTCGAGCGATTCCGATTCATACAAAAGGATGCAGGCGCGGGTATAATTGACGCCGTTCACGGCAACACCGTTGCCGCCGTCCACCACGCAGGTGTACAGCCAGTAACCGCTGCCGTCGGGTTTTGCGACCACGTCGGGCGCCCACCAGCTTGCCGCCGCATTTAAGGTGGTGTTGGCGGCGTTTTCCGCCGAGCCGTACAGCCATTCGCCCGTCTTGGTATTCACGAAGTCGGCATCGCGCGTGGCAAGATCGAACGTCCTGCCCATGAACTCCCACGTCTTCATCCCGTCATACGAGACGTGGATGGCATTGCCGTACGTGGTGATCTCGCCCTCCTTCGTCGCATACGCGCTCGTATCCGCCCAGCCCGTGGAGAACATATAATAGATGGACTCCCCGCGCCAGTTGCGCGTTTCGATCAAAGAGGGATCGTGCGTGTGCCCGAGCACCTTTTCGCCCTGCAGTCCGCTCTCCGCATAGTCCTGCGCGTTGCCCACGTAGGCATTGTCGATCTCGGTCGGATAAGCGGGCACGACCTCGACGCTGCCCATCTTCCCGTCGGACAGCTGATAGCGCACTCTGCCCGCCGAGACGGCGGTGAACACGCCGTCCTGATACGTTGCGATATCCTTCCAATCGTCAACGCGGTTGCCGTCGGCGTCGTATCCGTCGACGACCTTCGCGTCTGCGACGGATACCGTGGTCACGGAAGCGTCGAGCGTGATGCCGTCGGACGGAAGGTTATCGAAACTGATCTTATAATTGGGCGCATCGCCGGTGGATTCCGGGGTCCCGCATGCTGCAAAAGCAGCCAGCCCCATCACGGAGCCCAACGCCAATGCGAGCACCTTGTGCATCTTCCTCATGTCTTCACACCCCTTTACACATTTGGTTTCCCTCATTTTAACATAAATTTTCGGATATTGCAATAGAATTGAAAAAATTTTCAACGAAATTCTCGCATATTTGCAAAATTTTTTCGTTCCTTGTCCCGAATGCGCGGACGCCGATGAGAAAACGCGCCGAAAAAACGCAAAAAGCAGAACGCCTCCCGCAACGGAGAGACGCCCTGCTTTGAGAGAATATGAAAAAATTGTGGAGAGTAGGCAGCGTTGCCGGTTGCCTGCCCCTCGGTTCCGCGGAGCCGAGGGGGAAGCGGGGATCCCCGCCGCAACCTTAGTTACGCCCCTATGATAGCGCTGCTCGGTGTAAAACATGTGACAGCGGTATAAAAAGACGATAAAAGCCTTAGAGCCACCGCGCCGCGATCGCCTCCGCCGCGCGGATGCCGTCCGCCGCCGCCGACGTGATGCCGCCCGCATAGCCGCAGCCCTCGCCGCAGGGATATACGCCCGCGGCGCCCACCGCCTGCATATCCGTCCCGCGGAGCACGCGCACGGGGGAACTCGTCCTTGACTCCACCCCCGTGAGCACGCTCTCGTACGCCGCAAAGCCCGCAAGTTTGCCCGCGAGGTCAGGAAGCGCCGCTTTGAGCGCGTCCGTCAGCGGGCGCGGGAAGAGCGCCTGCATGGGCACGAACGCCGTCGCGGGCGCGTACGTGGGCTTGACTTCGCCAAAATAATAGCTCTCGCGGTCTGACAAAAAGTCCCCCACGAGCTGCACGGGCGCTTTGTATCCGCCGCCCGCCGCCCTGTACGCCGCACGTTCGAGCTTGCGCTGGAACGCGACGCCCGCAAGGGGATGATCGCTGCCGAAGTCCTCCCGCCTGACCTGTACGACGAGGGCAGAGTTGGCGTTCCTGCCGTCGCGGGCAAAATTGCTCATGCCGTTGACGACGACACCCCCCTCCTCGCTCGCCGCGGGCACGACCACGCCGCCGGGGCACATGCAAAAGGTGAACACGGCGCGCTCCGAAGCGTGCGACACGAGCTTATAATCGGCGGGCGGGAGCGCCGCGTATCCCGCGCCGTACTGCGCGCGGCCGATCGCCGCTTGCAGATGTTCGATGCGCACTCCCACGGCGAATTCCTTTTGCTGCATCGCGAACCCGCGCGAAAGCAGCATCTCGAAGGTGTCGCGCGCGCTGTGCCCCACCGCGAGCACGAGCGCCTCGCATTCCTCCCTCTGCCCGTTCGCCGTAAAAAAGGCGAGCGCGCCGTCGCGCAGGGCGATATCTTCGAGCCGCGTGGAAAAACGCACCTGCCCGCCCTCCGCAAGGATATGCCTTCGGATGTTCGCGACCACTTTTTTGAGGTTGTCGCTGCCCACATGCGGCTTGCCGAGGTACGCCACTTCCGCAGGCGCGCCGAAGCGGACGAACGTCTCTAAAACGTCGCGGTTGCGCGCGTCGTTGGTCTGCGTGTTGAGCTTGCCGTCCGAAAAGGCGCCCGCGCCCCCTTCGCCGAACTGGATGTTGCTGGACGCATCCAAAACGCCCGTCTCTATAAAGCGCTGCACGTCCCGCGCGCGCTCCTCCACGGACTTGCCGCGCTCCAAAAGAACGGGACGGACGCCGTAGTCCAACAGCCGCAGCGCGCAAAAGAGCCCCGCGGGTCCCGTGCCCGCGATCACGACTTTGTGCTCTCCTTTGACTTTGGGGAACACGCGCGGCGGGGGCGTATACGCCTCGGTGCCGCACTCCACCGTGTACACCCATTTGATATCCGATTTGTCGCGTGCGTCCAGCGATTTTTTGACGATCTTAAAATATTTGCACGGCGCGCGCAGTTTGCGCTCGCATACTTTGATGAGCGCGCTCTCCTTTTGATGCGGGCGCAGCACGAGCCCCGAAAACGTCCTTCTCATACGAGCGCCTCCGCCACGGTATGCGCGGACGCCCACGCCCAATGCAGGTTGTATCCCCCGCAGGCGCCGTCCACGTTGAGCACCTCTCCCGCAAAATACAGCCCGCCGCACAGCTTGCTTTGCAGCGCGTCGTCCGTCTCTTTAAGCGGGATGCCGCCCCGCGTCGCCTGCGCGTACGCAAAGCCGAGCGTCCCCGTCACGGTGAGCGGGAAGCGTTTGACGAGCACGAGCAGCGCCCCGCGGTCGCCCGCACGGCGGAACAGCTGCCGCGCGAGCCCGTTGTTGACGATGCACAAAAGCCCGTCCTCCCCCGTTCCCGCCGCCGCTTCCAGCCGCGCGCGGGAGACGTCGGGCAAAAAGTCGAGTTCGATGGTATCCCCCGCCTGCACGTACGAGGAGGCGCGGAACACCGCATCCCCCGAAACGCCGCTCTCGGTAAAGAGCACGTCGCCCCGACAGGCGTAGCGCTCCTTCCCGCCGCGCACGACCCTGACGCCCGCATCCACGCGGATGCCTTTGAGCCCGCGCACCTCCGCGGGCGGCGTGCGCAGCTGCACGAGAACGGGGGAAAGCTGCGTGACGGTATGCCCGAAGGACTGCGCCAGCGCGTACGCCGTGCCGTCCGTCCCGAAGTTGGGCGCGGCACACCCGCCCGCCGCCAGAACGACGGCGTCCGCCCGCCCTTCGCCCTGCTGCGTTCCGAGCACAAAGCAGTCGCGGCGGGTAAGGCGCGTCACGCGCGCATCCGTATGCACGGTCACGTTCAAGCGGGAAAGTTCGCGGCGCAGAAGATCTGTCACCGCCGAAGCCTGCCTGCCCGCAGGGTACACCCGCCCGCGGGCGTCCGGCAAAAACACGCCGCCCATGCTCTCCAAAAAGGCGACGGCGTCCTCCCAGGAGAACGCGCCGACGATGCGTCCCGTTTTTTCGGCATCGTCCGAAAAATATGCGTCCTTCGTCAGGTGCACGTTGGTCACGTTCCCCTGTCCGTTGCCCGTTGCCGCAAGTTTGCGCCCGAGGCGCGCGCCGCGTTCGTAAATTTCCACCTGCCTGCCGCCGCGGGCAAGCATGACGGCGCACGCCATACCCGCCGCACCGCCGCCGATCACTGCAATTTTCACCATATTCTTATCATATCTCATAAAAAAAGTTTTGTCAATGTATTGACCCGCACGAATTTTCGTGATACAATAGTATCGATCCGAAGAAATACTACATTCGAAGGAGTAAAGAACATGACCGGATTGCTCAACGCCCAAACGACCTTTTTGGACTACCTGAAAGACAACCTTACCCTCACCATCATCCTCGGCGTGATCATCGTGCTCATCATTGCGCTCGTCATTACGATGATCGTGATGTCGGCAAAATACAAACGCCAGAAGCGTGAGGAAGC